>DATGLJ010000183.1:0-3811 GCA_035294185.1 Occallatibacter sp.
GTCGGCGACAAAGGCGCGGTTGCGGTACGCGACGCTGATCCGAGTGTCCAGCGTGGGAACGTGGACAATATTGGAGTCCATAGACCTCCTCGTAGTCGAGCGGCGGGAATGGCCGCCGCCGGCTCAGCATCTCCGTTATGCCGCCCGCTTGCGGAACACTGAGACTCGATCAACGGGCAGGGGCGGCTGCCCGCGGCGCGTTACGCCTTGTACTGGAACGGCGCCAGCCAGACGAAGCCGGTTTCGCCGGCCGCCGCCACCGCCGTGTCTGCAAAGCCGATCACGTTCACCAGGGTCCCTGCGGAGGGCGCGAGTGTCGTCACGCTCTCCAGCCGTCCGCTGGCGTCGGCAATCACCAGCGCGTCGCCGCGGTTGATGGGCGCCGCGGCGATAAAGCCGCTCCGTCCGAACCGCCGCACGCTGCGCGCCTGGCCCTTCGGTGAGGCGGGCAGCGAGTTGGCAGGCCAGGCCGTGCCGCTGATACCGTCGATCACGCCGGCGCTGTAGGTGTCGGAAGGGCCGCCCTTGGGCACGACGCCCTTCTGCACGATCCCGAGCGGTACAGCGTTTGCTCCGGCAGGCAGCGTGAAGCCGTCCGCGTAGATCGTGCTGTCCGCCACCACCGCGCTCAGCTCGCCGACCTGCACGGTGCCGGCGTAACGGTAACTTTCACCTTGGAATTCAGCCATCGTTTCTTCTCCTTCCGCCAGTCGGCGGGATTAGATTTTCAGGCCACCGGCGCGTTAGCGCTTTGCGGCCTCGATCCTTTCCTTGCGTGCCATCTCGTAGAGCTGGAGGCCATCGGGCGTGTGGATCAGCTCGTACTCCGCGAGTTGCAGCGCCCTCTCCGGGTCCTTGGCCTTGCCCAGATTCAGCAGCTCCGCCGCGCGCTTTTCGAGCTTCTCGCTCCAGGCTGCGTTTGCGGCCCCTGAAGCGCTCTCGCCGGCCGTTCCCTGCTCGCCGAGAGGCACGGCTGCTGCGGCGTTGGCGATGAAGCGGTCAAAAGCGTCTGCATCGCTCAGCGCGAGCCGCGTCGCCGCCTGCAGATCTGCGGCCTTGATCTTGCCCGCGGCGAAGGCATCCTGGGCCTTCTTCTCGGCTTCGAGCGCCCGGCGCGTCGCGCTGGGCTTCACCTTCCCGCTGTCGGTCAGTTCGTCCAGCTTGCGGACCTCGATCCTGCCCTTCGCGTCAACGATCTCGCTGAGCAGTTTGGTCTCGTGGTTGACCGCCGCTCCACGCTCGACCAGTGCTTTGACCTCGGAGAGCTTCAGTCCGGCGCAGCCGATCTCGCTGAGCAGCGCCTCGCTCGCCTTCTGGTTGTCGTCTTCGTCCGGCTCGACCTCTGCCAGGCCGAGCGGCTCTCCGCCGTCAGCCTCGAAGACCGCGTACTTGCCCTTGTGCTCGCCGTCGGCGAGCTTCTTCACTTTGTAGGTTTTCACCTTGCCTCCTTTTCCCGCCGATTGCGGGCTTGAGATGTTTCCGGGTACATGGACGATGTTTGAATCCATCAGTTGGAATTCCGGGTCGCTCAGCCGCACCTGCGGCATTTCTTCGAGGAATGGCCGATTGGTCAGGGCCACGGTAGTGAGCGCAGCACCCAGCGGCTCTCCTGTTTCCTTCGATTTCGCGTTGAAGTCAATGGCCGGGGAGACGTAGCGGTATTCCCGCGCTCGCACCAGCGCTCGGGCCCGGTCGGTCGGATCGAACCGGCCCCACAAAATCTGCCGGGTGTTTCCGCGCGGGTCAACGTAGGTCTCGGGGCCCTCGATGGCCACCAGCTCGCCGGCGCTCGGGATCGGCCCGCCCAGTGCGACCTCCGGCTGCTCGCTCGCGTGGTCGTAGTCCACATTGATCGGCACCTGCCGACGTTCGAAGTTCCGCTTGATCTCTGCCAGGTGCTTCGGCGTGATCGAGAATTTCCTCCCGCTCTTCACCCATTCTCCCGTCACTGCGATGGGGATGCGCGCGTGCGCGGCAAGGTCGGAAAGCTCGAAGACCTGGCGCGGGTCCTCGCTGGAGGTCTCGCTGGGCAGGTCGAGGCCCTCGGCGTGGTACATGGCCGTCAGCTTGCGCAGCGCTTCTGCCTTGTTCGGCCCTTCGTACTTGTTCCCTCGGTAGCCCTTGTGCAGCGCCGCCCAGGCCGCGCCCATCAGGCGGTGGTCCGGCTTGCCGTCCGTCCCTTTCACTCTCAGGTGCCAGGTGGTCGGCTTCTCCGGGTCTTCAACCACAAGGTAGTGCGAGCTGGGATGCTCGCCGTCTGCTTCCTTTTTCGTCACCATCGTATCACCTCGCAATATTCAGTCCCTCACTTCCACGGGTTCGCAGCGGCACAGGTCGCCGCCCTCGCAGATCACGCTCACGGGCACGTCGAGCGGCCACGGCTTGCCGTCGGCGGCTTCGCACGGCCCGCAGACGTTCTTGTCGAGCATCGCGACCCGGATGATCTGCACCTTCGCGCCGGCGCGCTCGAGCGCTTCAATGATCTGCTGCGCCTCCTGGCTGCGGCCGCGCCGGAAGGCGTCGCGCACCGCTCCGGCGGCGATATTGTCCTCAAGGTTTGGACTGATGGCCGGGATGCCCGACTGCTGCTGCTGGGCCTCTTCCCAGATCAGGTCCGCAAGCTCGTTTTTGCTGAGGCCGGTCAGATCGTAGCTGCCATCCGGGTTGCGCGGCAGATCCGCGATCGTTACGGCTCCGGTGCGGATGTTATTGACCACGCGCCGCACCCCGTTCGCGATCTCTCCCGCGTAGCGGTCGAGCGCGATCTCGGCCAGCAGCGGGCTGGGGTCCGGCCGATCGGATGCCGGCCGGCTGTCCTCAGCCAGCGCCACCGGAGCGGACGCCGCCAGGCGGTTGTGCTCGTTTCTGAACTCCTCGCGCGCGTATTGATAGATTGCAGCGAGCAGCGGCTCGATCTCAGGCTTCACTTCAATGGGCGGAGCCACGGTAAGGCTTGTGACGCTTGCTCCGCGCTGTAGAATGTCAGCGCCGCGCGCTGCAGCGTCGCGCAGCAGTTTGCGCCGTGCGCGCAGCAGGATGTGCTTCACCTTCAGCTCGGCGGCGTCCATCTTCGCCTGGTGCGCGGGGAAGTCGACGTGCATCTCGTGCGGATGCACCAGCCGAAGCGACGGATCGTGGCCCTCGCGCCAGAACGGACTCTGCAGCGTCCGGGGCCTCTTGACATCGGCGAGGAAAACGGTATCATCGATGCGGGCGGCCTTATCCTCAGGCACATGGCCAGCAGCGACGCGCTCCGGCTGCTGAGATACACAGCTTACGCAGGTCGATGCAGCGTCGCGGTGGGTTTGGCCGCCCTCTGCAAATTTCTCTCCCCACCGCGCTTCAAAATCTCGAATCGCCGCAGCTCTCTTGGAAGGATTCTTGATCGTCTGGATGTACTGCCGCTGGCGGCCCATTCTGTCCTCGCGCGCCCGCTCCTCGGGAGTCAGCCTCGACCTTCTTATGGACTCCGCCTCGGCCCTCGTCCTGGCGCGCGCCTTCGCATCCTCATACCTTGACGCCGTCGCGTGCGCATCGTTGGCGATCTCCTCCGCAGTGTTGTGATAAGGGTGGTAGGAGCCAACTTCACCGTTTTCTATCCCGCGCGGGTTGTGGTCGTGCGTGCTGATCCTGGCGTAGTATTCAACGCCCTTCTGGTCCGCCCGCCTGAAATAGACGTACGAGCTGGGACCGTAGGCGCTGCCGGAGTGCTGCACTCGGGTGTCGTATCCCATCCCGCGCAGGCGGTCCGCAACAGCATCCGCCGTTCCTCTTACAATCGGTTCATCACCGAACCTCTTGCCGACGAGTT
>DATGLJ010000184.1:0-3578 GCA_035294185.1 Occallatibacter sp.
TCGAGGGGATTATTGATTTCATGGGAAATGGTCGCGGCCATGCGCCCGAGAGAGGCAAGCCGCTCATTGCGCAGGAGGGCCTCGCCGGCCGCCTTGCGCTCGGTGGTGTCGATGGCTGCGCCCAGCCAGGTCACAAGCTGTCCCTGCTCATCGAACATCGGAACGGCGTGCGAGAGAATCCAGCCGATCGAACCATCGAAGCGCCGGACCCGATGCTCCAGCTCGAAGTTGGACTTCGTTCGGATGGCGTGTTCAATAGCCGCCCACACCAGCGGCCGGTCTTCGTCGGGGATGTAATGCGCCAGCCAGTTCGGATCGGGCATGACCACGGGCCCGAGAACCTTGCGGCCCTCGAGGCGGTGCATTACCGTCCAGTCAGGGCTCATCTCGTAGATGGCGTCGGTGGTGGCTGCGACCAGGTCGTGGAAACGCACTTCGCTGCGGCGTTCCTCGGCGCTTGTTTTGGCGTGCACAAGCGAGGGCCCGGTGTGCCGCTCGAGCCGGGACAGGAGCTTGCCTGAAGAAGACCGTTTAGCCATGTGACCGCAGGCGGCGGGCGGATTTGCCCGCGCAGGCCGTCCGTCGCCGCTTTAAAAATTGGATGCGTCCTGGATGCTTCCGCGCGAGAGGCGGAGGGGGTGAAAGGACGATGGCGTCGATCAGGCTGTTTCCTATCTCGATTGCGTCGTAAGCGTCGGTCTGCGCCGGACGCAGATGGCAGGGCAAAACCATTACAGGCAGGATTCGGACACCGCCGCGGCTTCTTTACTGCGGTTCTTCGCGATCCTGGCCTTTGGCGTCCTTGTGTTCTTTGAAGTACGCCTCCTGCTCGGCAGTCAGCTTCCGGGCCAGGGCGGCAAGGTCGCCGAGCGCGTCGCCGGCATCGTTGCGCGAGATCTCGTAAGCGGAATCCTCGGGGAGGCCGCGCAGGATAGCCTGCCAGCGGGGGATGGCTTCGTCGAGTTCCTTGAGAGCTTTGCGCAGGTCGGCCTTTCGGTCGCCGTACTCATCCAGGTTCGAGGATAACTCGTCGATGAGCGCGGCAAAGTCCTGGAGTTCGCCGTCCAGGCGGCGGCCGCGGCCGGCCTCGCGGCGCTTGCCCAGGCCTTCGATGGTCTGCGCATGCTCGCCGGTGAATTTGGTATAGAGGGCGATGCGCGCATCCGGGTCGATGCCGGCCTCGGCGATCTGATCCTGCTGCGCGGCGTTCAGCGGCTCGCGCTGGTCGCGCTGCGGGTGCAGAGGGGGCGCTGCGAAGAAGAGCAGAAGAAGGGCGGCCGCGCGCCGGGCCGGGCGATGCATGGCGACGCGGACCGCAGGGCAAAATCCGGAATCGGAGTCGAACTCGTACACTCAGTGCCCCCGGTGGAGAGTGTTGTTTGCGCCTCGGAACCTGCTTTCGGATTCGGTTCGAACTCTGGTTTGCAAGCTGGCGTTCCGCTATTTCTCAAAAACGGTCATCATGGCCTCGTCCTGCGCGTCGTTGACCTTGGCGAGGGTCTGCTGCACCACCTGCCGGTCCTCGAAGTCGCTGGCATGCAGCATTTCGTTCAGCCGGAAAGCGGTGTTGCTGAGCAGGATTTCAGCGTTCTTCAGGCGCTTGTCATTGCTGGCCAGCGAAAGGTGAATCTTGGTGGCCAGCGCCTGAATGCGTTGCAGAAGGCCCACGGCCTTGGCGACATTGCCGGCCGCGTACTGGCGCACGCTCAATTCGGTCATCTGGTGCACCAGCTCGGCGTAAAGGAAGGGTTGTTCGCGCGGCTGGGCCTGATTGGCCCTGGCTTCCAGAGCCGCGATGCTCTGCTCGTCGGGAACCTTGTTGTCGGAGGCATACGCGTAGACAGGCGCGAGAGCGATGCCCAGCGCCAGCAGTACGGTAAGCCGAACTTGAGTCCGCATAAGGATTCACCTCTTGATGCGGTCCGACCTTGGCGTGTCAGCTATGATAGGCCACCTTTCTTTCGAACCGCAAGGGGTAAGATGCGGGATTCTGCCGGAAGGCCACGATGCGGTACGGAGGTATTCTGCCGGCGGCCAATGCGAAGCTGCGTGATGCCGAAATGGATTTTTGCACGGCGACTGCGGCCCGGCGCAGGCGGGCATCGAAACCTGATGGAAGGCAGCGGAGGGAAGGCCCGGTTGGGCGGCTTCTATGCGGGCAGACCGGCAGGCTGGAGAGGCTGGCCGGCCGGCCGGCATAGCCGCGCCGCCCATGCGCGTACGGCCGCGGAGCTTACCGGAGCTGCACGTCCATCGTCGGCGGCGAGCTGCACGGCGAGGCTGCCGATGGTGGAGCTTTCGGTTTCGCCGATCTCGACCGGCAGGCCGGTTTGCTTTTCGGTGAGTTCGACCAGCAGGCGATTGCGGTTGGCGCCGCCCAGCATGTGGATGCGGGTGAGCTTGCGGCCGAGCATATGCTCCAGGCTGGAGATGGCCGAGCCGTAGCGCATGGCCAGGCTTTCGAAGATGACGCGGGCAAACAGCGGCTCGTTGCCGGCGATATCCGGAATGGGCGCGAAGCCGGCGCGTTCGAGCTCGTTATTGATGCGTTGCGGCATATTGAGCTCGAGCATAAGCGGCGCGGCATCGACGTCGATGACCCCTGCGGCATTGTATGCAGCGGCTTTCTCAACGAGGTTCTCAATGGACCAGTTGCGCCCCTGCGCGGCCCAGCCGTCCATGCACTGCTTGATCAGCCACATGCCGTTGACAAGGGTATGAAAGAGCCGGCCTTCAGTGGCCGAGCCGAGGTTTGTGTAGCGGGCTTCGAGGGCCTCGCGCGTGGCGACCGGCTCGGCCGTGAGAGTGCCGACCAGCGACCAGGTGCCGGCGCAGAGATACGCGGCCGAGCTCATGTCTGCGGGAATGCCGGCAATGGCGCTGGCCGTATCGTGGCTGGCGGGCGCGATGATCCGGGTGTGGCGAAAGGCGTCGAGCGCGGCGAGCGGGCCCTTCAGCGGGCCAAGGATCGTGCCGGCCGGGACGATGGGAGGGGCTGCGTCGATGGCGAGGCCGAGAGCGCTGAAGACCTCCCGGTCCCAGTCGCCGGTTTTGAGGTTCACAAGGCCGGAGTGGCTGGCGTTGGAGTATTCGGCTATGCGGCGGCCGCTCAGCCAGTAGAGCACGAATTCCGGAAACATGGCCCAGGGCGTGCGCGCGTCGATTCCGGCCTCGCTGTCGGCCACAAGCTGGTAAACCGTGTTGATGCGGATGGGCAGTGCGCCAGTGCGCCGGTAAAGCTCGAACTCGGGCAGCACGGCGTCGACTCGTTCTTTTGCGGCGGCGGTGCGCTCGTCGCGATAGCAGAAGGGATCGTCCAGCGGTGCGCCGTTGGCGCCAATGCGGACATAATCCACCGACCAGCTATCGACGCCGATCGAGGCGATGCCTTCCGGCGCTTTGGCTGCGCATTTGCGCAGGCCTTCTTCGATGCCGCCAAGGATCGAGCTGAGCGACCAGCGAAGGTGATCGCCGCGGCGGACAGGTCCGTTGGGAATACGGTGAACCAGTTCGACAGTGGGCTCCCCGCCGTCATGGACAGAGGAGCCGCATGTGCTCCAGCGGAGCAGGGAAACGCG
>DATGLJ010000185.1:0-5389 GCA_035294185.1 Occallatibacter sp.
GGGTCCTGGTCGAGGTTCAGCGCCATCTGGAAGTGGCTGCGAATCTGCTCGGGCAGCCGCGTCTGCAGGTAGCGCTGCGGCAGGCCCTCGAGGAATTGCCGCAGCGCATCATGCTGCGCGGCGGGAACCATCGAACGAATGCGATTGAGGAGTGTGGGATCGATGGCTGCGTGATAGCGCGTCTCATCCACCGAGCGGTCCATGAAGTTGGCCGTGGCCATGTAGAACTGCCATAGAGTTTCGGCCTTCCACGGGGTCAGCGCCTCGGGGTTCACGGCCTTGATGTCGGCGAAGGTCATGATCGTGAGCATCTTGAGCATCTGCGGGCTGCCGATCTTCTCGGCAAAGCTGCGCACGTTCTCGATGTCGAAGATGTCCCGCCGCATGGCCGATGACATTTCAAGATGCAGGCGGATGGGTTTGAGAACCGCTTCGCGCTCCTCGGCATCGAAGTCCAGCCGCGCCAGGAAACTGTCGGCCAGCTCAACGCTCTGTGTGGCATGATCGCCGCTGCGCCGGCCCTTGCCGGTGTCGTGCAGCAGCAGAGCAAGGAGGAAGAGATCGAGCCGGTCGATCTCCGGCAGCAACTGCGCCAGCCGCTGCTCATACTCGTGAGCCGGCTGCCGCAGGCTGTGCACGTTATCGATGACCAGGAAGGTGTGCTCGTCGACGGTGTAGCGGTGATAGCTGTCGCGGATCACCAGCGCATCGATGCCGTGGAACTCGGGGATGAACATTTCGAGCACGCCGAGGGCGTGCATGGTGCGCAGCGCATGTGCGGCGTGAGGCCCGAGCAGCAGCTCGCGCAGCGCATTCCACAGGTACGGTCCTTCGGGAATGCGAATGGCCAGCACCGGCAGCGCGTCGGCAATGCGGTCTTCGGCGGCCTGCGAGAGCGTGTAGCCGTGCGTGGCCATCAGCGCGAAGATGCGCAGGATGGCCGATGTGTCTTTGAACTGCGCTCCCGGCTCAATATCGATGCGGCCTTGATCCAGAAAGAACTCAGTGCCGGCAATCGGAGTGCGCCGCCTGCGGAATTGGCGATAGAAGCTCACCGGCGCGGGCAGATGCTCCATCAGCAGCGCCGCGCGGCGATAGATGACGCGCGCGTGCCGGTAGTAGGTCCGCATCCAGTAGGAGGGATCGGCCGTGCCGCGCGTCTCGAGACCGATCGATAATGCCGCCGCTTCGTCCTGTGACTGCCAGTCGAGGATATTGTCGTCGCGGCCGTGACGGAAGTGGAGGAAGCATCGGGCCGCGGCCAGAAAATCGAAGGCGGCCTCGGCGTCGCCGCGCGCGCTCTGGAAGACTCCGCCCCGCTGCCGCGGCCATTCCTTGGTTTCCTTCAGGTGAAACAGCACGGCGAACCAGACGGCGAGATGATAGTCGCGCAGGCCGCCGGGGCAATCCTTGAGGTTCGGCTCGAGATGGAAGATGGTATTGCCGTACTTGGCGTGCCGCGCCCGCGCAATTTCGCTCAGCTTTTGCGTGATGGTGTTCCACTCGCTGAGCACGAGGCCGGGAAACACGGTCTGATGAAGCTGCTGGTAAAGAGGGAACTGGCCGGCGAGAAAGCGGCGGTCGAGAGTGGCGAGCGTGAATTCAAGGTTGTCGGGGTCGAAGCGGCCGGCCTCTTTGACGGTGCGCGAAGCCGGGCTTGCCCGCAGGCCCACGTCCCACATGCCCTGAATGACGGCCCGTACCGGTTCGCGCGACTGCTCCTGTGTCTTCTCGTCGGCAAAGACGAAGAGCACGTCGATGTCGGAATAGGGAAACAGATCCTTGCGCCCGTATCCGCCCAGAGCCAGAAGCGCCGCGTTGGGCGCAGGCTGACCGGCAAAGGCCCGACGCCACATTTCCACCAGGATGCGGTCCACTACGGCCGAGCGGCGGCGGATGGCGGCCGTGCCGTCTCCGGTGCGCTCGCAGGTCTGGCGCACCAGCGCCATCTCCCGCAGATACTGCTCCCGTAGATCGTCGACCTCAAAAGACACTGGTTGCATCTGGGTTTGCCAGGCATGCCGTGGCAACAGGAAATTATTAACAGAATAAGCGATGTTTGCCGGAAACCGGTAATTTGTCTTCCGGCAGGGAGCATTTCCGGGCCGGAACGGCGCGATTTGCGCGAAATCCGGCTATGCGCCGGGCCGAAGCGCGGAGTCTGCGCGGCCGGCACGGTTTCCGCGGAGCCAGGGGCTTACCGCGGAAACGGCGCAAATTTTTCAGCGCAGGAGGCCGGCGAGCTCTTCTGCGGCCTGCCCTGCACAGTCGCATCGTCGCCTGCGGGCAGTTGCAGGCTGGTCGGCATCGGCCCCAGGCGCAGGTCGGCGTACCTCAGCACGTAGTTGTATTTGGCGTTGTCTGTAATCTGCACGCCGTTCAGCAGCGCGTCGATGCGGTGGTCGTGGTCGTAGCCGTTGAAGGTGATGGTCCCGCCGCCGGAGATGCGCACGTTGTGCAGCACGATGTCCTTCATCGAGGGCGGGGAATTGCCGGTGAGAGTTCCGGCCGCTGAATAAGCAGTGTCGAGCATGATCGGATTCGGCGAGTTGCGGATGCACACGTCGTCGTAGATCACATCCTGGACCAGCCCGCCGCGCGAGCCGTTCGACTTGATGCGGATGCCGTTGTCCGGGCCGTCGAGCGAAAGATCGGTCACGAGGATGTGGCTGACGCCGCCGTTGGTCTCGCTGCCGATGGACATGCCGTGGCCCCAGTAGAAGTGGTTATGGCTCACGGTGATGTTGTTTGCGCCGCCCGGGCCGCCCTTGATGGCCACATTATCGTCGCCCGTGCGGATCCAGCTCTGCGTAATCGTCACATTCCGCGCGCCGTTGCCCGGATCGATGCCGTCGGTGTTCCGGGCGCCGCGCTGCGGCGTGTCAATGCGCACGCCCCACACGGTGAAGCCGCTCGCATGGTTGAAAACCACATGGAAGTTCGGCGAGTTCCTGAGCGTGATCCGCCACAGCGTGAATTCGTCCGAGTCATTGGCGACAATCAGCCGCGGAACCTGCTGCCGGCCGCCCTTGCGCGCCTGTTCGGCCAGATCCCACCACGTTACCTTCGCGCCGAGCAGAGTTTCGCCGCCGCGGCCGTCGATGACGCCATCGCCCATGATCGCTGCGTGGGGCGCGTGGTCCACCGAGATCAGCGGTTTGCAGCCCGGGCGGGCGTTATTCACGACGCCGCAGCTTCCCGGCGAGACATCGTAGACCCGCGGATCGCGCGAGGCGAACAGCGTCACGCCGCGGTCGAGGATCAGGGCGACTTCCGGGCGCAGTTCGAGAGGACCGCTGAGGAAGGCGTTCTTCTCGGCATCGACGCGCAGGCGAACGGCGCGGCCCCTGCCGCAGTGATCGATTGCCTTCTGAATGCGATCCGTATCGAGCTTCTGCTCGTCGCCGGCGGTCAGCCGGCCGGCGCTGGTAGTTTCAAGCCGGGCGTCGACCGTGGTGCAGAGCGGCGGAAAGAAGGGCTCAACCACGGTGCGGGTATCCTGCGCAGCGAGGCAGGCGGCGAGGGCAAGCGGCAACAGACAAAAAACAAACCTGGATTTCATGACACGATTCCACTGGCGCAGGCCCGGGAACCGGCAGGGCAGCCGGATCATGCGGAACGCCGCTGAATTCCCGGGCGCCGGGCCGATCTCGATCTTCTAGAGAGCCGTTTCGCCGCGTTCGTCGTTGCGGATGCGAATGGCGTCCAGCACCGGGCTGACAAAGATCTTTCCGTCGCCGATGCGGCCCGTGCGCGCGGCCCCCACGATTGCCTGAATGGCCTTCTCTTTCAGCTCGTCGTGGACGACCATCTCGATCTTTACCTTGGGCAGAAGATCGACCGTGTATTCGCGGCCGCGGTAGAACTCGGTATGGCCCTTCTGGCGGCCATGGCCGCGGGCCTCCAGAATCGTCATCCCTTCGATGCCTGCTTCGAGCAGCGCATCCTTTACAGCGTCCAGCTTGGAGGGCTGGAGTACAGCTTCAATCTTGACCATAGAGAAATTGCCTCGTTCGATAGCCTATCAGGCCGGGCGCAGGGATGGCCCCCGGCCCCCGGAAACCAAAGTCTGCCGGGCATCAAGTCAGTTCACAGTTTTCATTCCTGGCTGTTTGCTTCATGAGCACGCTCCCTACTCCAGCACGTAGCCTTCTTCGCCGTGCTGCGATAGGTCGAGGCCGGCGATTTCCTCTTCGCGGGTTACGCGCAGTCCGACGATTTTGTCGACCACGAACAGCAGAATGAGCGTACCGGCAATCGACAAGGCCCAGGCGATGGCCACGCCGGCGAGCTGATGCAGCACCTGCATCCAGTGGCCGTCGACTGCGCCGGTGGGCACGCCTTTACCATAGATGGGATTGACAACCATGGTCGCCAGAAGGCCGGTGAGCACTGCGCCCAGCGTGCCGCCCGCGCCGTGCACGCCAAAGGCGTCGAGCGAATCGTCATAGCCGAAGAAGTTTTTCACCCGGAAAACCATGAACGAGCAGAAGAATCCGGCCAGCAGGCCGATCAGCATCGCCGGCATGGGCTGGACGAAGCCCGAGGCCGGCGTGATGGCCACCAGCCCGGCGACCGCGCCCGAGATCGCGCCCAGCGCCGTGGGCTTGCCATTGTGAAGCCACTCGAAGACAGTCCAGCCGAAGGCGGCTGTCGCCGTGGCCAGGTGCGTGTTGACAAAGGCGCTCGTGGCCAGCGAGCTGGCGGCCAGCGCCGAGCCGGCATTGAAGCCGAACCAGCCCACCCAGAGCAGGCACGCGCCGATGAAGCTCAGGACCAGCGAGTGCGGCGGCATGGCGGTCTGCGGATAGCCGATGCGCTTGCCGAGGTACAGTGCGCAGACCAGCGCAGAGACGCCGCTGGTGATGTGCACTACGGTACCGCCGGCGAAATCAAGGCTGGGCAATGCGCCGCCGCTGGCGTTCAGCAGGCCGCCTGCGCCCCACACCATGTGCGCCATCGGGCAGTAGACGACGATGGACCAGAGCGACAGGAACAGCGCCATAGCGCTGAACTTCATGCGCTCGGCAAAAGCGCCGGTGATCAGAGCCGGCGTGATGATGGCGAACATGAGCTGGTAGATCATGTAGGTCTGCTCGGGGATGGTCGCCGCGTATTCGGAGTTGGGAGCCAGCGAGACGCCGCGCAGAAACAGGTGATCGAAGCCGCCGATAAAAGCATTGCCATGGCCGAAGGCCAGCGAGTAGCCGGCGATGGCCCAGATGATGGTCACCAGCGCCATCATGGCAAAGCTCTGCATCATGGTGCCGAGGATATTCTTTTTGCGCACCAGGCCGCCGTAGAAGAGCGCCAGACCGGGCCCTGTCATCAGCAGCACCAGCGCGGCCGAGACCAGCATCCACGCGTTGTCGCCGGCCGACTGCGCGGC
>DATGLJ010000186.1:0-7938 GCA_035294185.1 Occallatibacter sp.
GGCAGACCGGCTGCCGGAAATGCCGCTGCGCTCATCTCTGCATTCCTCCGGATCCTGCAGCCGGCCCCGAGGCTGCCGAGCGCCGGCGCTCGCGAAGCTCCGCTTCGACACGCTGGCGGTAGAGATAGGCCAGGATCGCCGCCACGGCTGCGTAAAGCTCGGCCGGGATCGGCTGGCCGACCTCGACGGTGCGGTAGAGCGACCGCGCCAGCGGCGGGTTCTCGACGATCGGCACGCCCGCCCACCGCGCCTCGGCCTTGATCTCCTCGGCCAGCAGGTTCCGTCCCTTGGCCAGCACCCTGGGCGCATCCATGGTTACGAAATCAAAGCCCAGGGCGACGGCATAGTGGGTCGGATTGGTCAGCACCACGGCGGCCTTCGCCACATCCGCCTTCACCCGGCGGCGGCGCATCTGCCGCTGCAGGCCGCGAATGCGGCTGCGGATCTGCGGGCTGCCCTCGGTTTCTTTGAATTCGTCGCGCAGCTCCTGGCGGCTCATCTTCAGCCGCGACTCGCGGCTCCGCCACTCGGCCAGGTAGTCGATCGCCGACCAGCCGAACAGAAGCCATGCGGCGGCCAGCAGCAATCCGTAGACATCCGAGCCAAGCTGCTCCAGCCGCACGGTCGAAAACGGGGGAATCGAAAGCTGGCGGCAGATTCTGAGGAAGGCCAGAAAGGCCAGCGCTCCGGCCGGGATCAGCGACTTGCCGATGCGCGCCGCCGCACGCAGCGAAAACAGATTGCTCAGGTTCGCAACCGGGTTGATCCGGTCGAACTTCAGCCCAAGCGCGTTTGCATTCGCCGTAACGCCCCCGGTCTGCAGCAGGCCCGCCGCCATGGCCGAGGCGGCCACCGCCGCCATGGCCACGGCCGGCGGCGTCAATACGCCCATTGCCAGCCGGCGCATCGCCCCGAGCGTGGGCTCGATTGCGCCCGGTTCCCAGTGCGCAGCGCCGCCCAGCGCAAGAAACTGCTGAAACGCGCCCCGCCAGGCCTCCATCGTCCGGCCGCCCATCATGCCCAGAGCCGTCACCCCGGCCAGGACGCCGGCCGCCGACGTCAGCTCGCGGCTGTGCAGGATGTCGCCTTCGCGCCGGGCCTTCTGCCTGCGGTGTGCGGTTGCCTGTTCCGTGCGGTCGCCGGGCACGTCAGCCTCCTATCCCCGGAACGGGACCGAAGCTGCGCCCAGCGATCAGCCGCTCGGCCATATCGAGCAGCCCGTCAAACCGGGCTTCAATAAACCGCGGCCAGAGGGCCAGCGAACCGGCAAGCAGGGCAAAGCCGGTCAGGGTTTTGATCGGCACCGTCAGCATCATCACCGGAAGCTGCGGGCTGAGCTTGCCGATCAGGGCTACGGCGATTTCGGCCAGCATGGTCGCCGCCAGCACCGGCGCAGCCAGTTCGAGCGCCGCGAAGAAGATGCCGGCGGCCGCCCTGACAATCGCCAGCGCCGCCGGCTGTCCCAGGACAAAGCCTCCCAGGGGCACAGCGCGAAAGCTGCGCACCAGCGAGGCGATAAGAATCCGGTCGAGGCCGGCCGCAATCATCACCAGCGCGCCCAGGAGCTGAAACAGCTCGCCCATGAGCGGCGTCTCGATCGAGGAGGAGGGATCGAGCAGGTTGACCAGCGAGAAGCTGAACTGCATGCCCGCGATCTGGCCGGCAAAGAGCAGCATCTCGGTAACCATCGCCAGCGACAGCCCGTAGACCAGCCCCACGGCCAGCTCGCCGATCAGCGCCGGACAGGAAAGAACAACCCGCGCGCCCGGCAGCGCGGCCACCAGCGGAGCCAGCAGAAAGGCGAGCGCGCCGGCAAAGACGGCTTTCCCGCGCGCCGGCAGCGCCGCCGAGGAGAACAGCGGCGCAAAGACCACCATCCCGCCGACCCGCACCAGGGCCAGCGTCATCGCGCTCAGATATTGGGTCCAGTCGTTCATGCTCCCGGCCTGATCGCTCCCGATCTTTTCCCCTTTTCCCTTTTCCCTGTTCCCGTCTTCACCCCAGAAACCTTCGGAAATCTCCGAGCAGCGTCCGCGCATAGACGGCCATGCGCTCGAGAAACCACGGCATCCCGGCCAGCAAGATCAGCGAGATCGCCGCCAGCCGCGGCACCGAGGTCAGCGACTGCTCCTGCAGGCTGGTCAGCGTCTGAAAAAGGCTCAGCACAAAGCTGATTGCAGCCGCGGCAATCAGCACCGGCGCGGCCAGGATCATCGCTTCCCGGATGAGCTGGCGCAGCAGCTCGGCCACCATATCGGGGGTCATGAAAAGCTCCTCAACAGCGAGTTGGCCAGCAGGTTCCAGCCGTCCACCATCACGAACAGCAGGATCTTGAGCGGCGTCGAGACGACGACCGGCGGCAACTGGAACATGCCGATCGAAGTTGTGATCGAGGCCGTTACGATGTCGATCAGAAGAAACGGCAGAAACAGCACCGCGCCGATCGAAAAGCCGGCCTTGAGTTCGGAAAGCATGTAGGCCGGAATCACCACGCGCATGGGCAGATCGTCGGGAGCATTGGGGCGGGGAATCTGGCCGGCGGCGGTAAACAGCGCGAGGTCCTTTTCGCGCGCGTAACGGAGCAGGAAGCGCTTCACCGGCGCCGCACCGCGGTCAATCGCCTGCAATCCGGTGATCTGGCCGGCCCGGTAGGGCTCGACGGCCTGCTGATCCACCTGATTGAGGACCGGCGTCATCAGAAACCAGGACATCATCAGAGCCAGGCCCATCAGCGTGGGGTTCGAAGGAGCCGTCTGCGTGCCCAGCCCCTGGCGCAGAAAGTGAAAGACCACCAGCAGCCGCACCAGGGGCGTCATGGCCATCAGAATCGCCGGCAGCAGCGTGATCAGCGTCAGAACAAAGAGGATCGTCCACGGCGCTCCGTCGGAGGGGCGCAGCCTGCTGTTCAGGTCCGGAAGCAGCTGCGCGCCGGCCGAAATCATCGACGCCGAGCGGAGGCCAAACTGGGCAACG
This sequence comes from Occallatibacter sp., assembly GCA_035294185.1. Classification (GTDB taxonomy): domain Bacteria; phylum Acidobacteriota; class Terriglobia; order Terriglobales; family Acidobacteriaceae; genus Telmatobacter. The sequence goes on from DATGLJ010000186.1 coordinate 2,974, forward strand.
GGCAGCATCATCGCCATGAAGCCCTCGCCGCAACCCGCGCCTGCGCGGGCGACCCGGCGCGTCCGAAGCCTCCGCCCGCCGCCCCATCGATCGCATAGAACGCCGGCGCGCCCTCGGGCGAGATCGCCACCAGCACCCGCCGGCCCTCGGCCTCGACCAGCGCCAGCATCTGCCTGGGCCCCAGCGCAATGCGCTCGACCAGCCGCAATCGCGGCGCGGGCCTTTGAGCGCCCGGCATCCGTCTGCGCAGCCGATCGAGCAGCCATCCGGCCAGGCCGCCGGGGCGCGCCGCCGCAATCGCTGCGAAGATCTTTGTCAGCAACTTCGCGCCCGCAGCCGCCTCAGCCTTTGCATCGTTTCTGGCGTTTTTTTCCACCGTCTCTCCCTGTCCTTCCGCCCTTCGTCCGCGTCGCTTTGCTCACGGCAGACGCGTAATGCGCACCGCAAGCCGGTTTTCCAGCACTTCAAATTCGCTCCAGGCCAGCTGCACGTCGCCTGCGGCCAGCGGAACGTCGTCGCCGTAGTTCCACTGCGACTCGATCAGCTCCCCGGGTTCGAGGGCCAGCAGGTGGCGGACCCGGAACTCGCGCACCGGCACCACCACGTCCAGCTCCACCGGCAGACGCGCCACCGGCCCGTCAATCGCCGCATCGGGCGGCTCGATCAACTGGCCCTCCGCTTTCCCGTCGCCCCCGATTGCACCGGCCGGCGCCACCGGCACCAGCGTCCGCCCGGGACCGGCATTGTCTTCGCCTGCCCCAGGCCGAAGATCGGATGCAGCAGATGCCGGCGCAGAATTGCGCACAGCCTCTGCCGCCTGCGCAATGGGAGAAGGAGAAGCGGGCGGCGATGGGCGAGCCGTAGCCATTTGCCGCGAATCGTTGCAGGAGACTCACCAAAAGGCGCGGATTTCGATTGGAATGGTCTAACAATTGCGGCGCATCGCCGCGCTGTCCCGCATCGCGCGGGATGCGCGCCACCATGCGATCGCTTCGCTGTTAAACTGGGAATGAGAGACTCTTTCCGTTCAAAAGCTCTCGGCTCCGGCTGCCGGCCAGAGGGCGATCGAGGTGAGCACATGCCCCAGCAGGATCAGAACAAGCCATTCAGCGAAACCGGCCTGCGGCTGAAGATCGGCCTGGCCGAAATGCTCAAAGGCGGCGTCATCATGGACGTGATGAGCGTCGAGCAGGCGCGCATCGCCGAAGAGGCGGGCGCAGCGTCGGTTATGGCGCTTGAGCGCGTTCCGGCGATGATCCGCGCCGAAGGCGGCGTGGCCCGCATGGCGCGGCCGGGGCTGATCAGGCAGATCATCGAGGCCGTCTCGATCCCGGTCATGGCCAAGGCGCGCATCGGCCACTTCGCCGAGGCGCAGATTCTTCAGGAGCTCGGCGTCGACTTCATCGACGAGAGCGAAGTGCTTACGCCCGCCGACGAGGCGCACCACATCGACAAGCACGCCTTTACGACGCCGTTTGTCTGCGGAGCGCGCAATCTGGGCGAGGCCCTGCGCCGCATCGCCGAAGGCGCGGCCATGATCCGCACCAAGGGCGAAGCCGGCACCGGCGACGTGGTTCACGCCGTGCAGCACATGCGGCAGATCACCAGGGAGATGCGCCAGCTCACGGTGCTCAGCGAGCAGGAGCTGTACACCGCGGCCAAGGAGCTGCAGGCGCCGTACGAGCTGGTCCGCATGGTGGCCCGGACGGGCAAGCTGCCGGTGCCCAACTTCTCGGCCGGCGGCATCGCCACGCCGGCCGACGCGGCCCTGATGATGCAGCTCGGCGCCGAGGCCATCTTCGTCGGCTCGGGAATCTTCAAGAAGGAGCGCGCCACGCCGCTCGATGTCGAGAACAATCCCGGCGAGCGCGAAGAGGCCGTCAGCCGCGCGAAGGCGATTGTGATCGCCACCACGCACTACAACGACCCAAAGATCCTGGCCGAGGTTTCCGAGCAGGTTACGGGAACGATGAAGGGCCTGGCTGCCGCAGCCATCGAAGAAAAAGAGCTGCTGCAGACCCGCGGCTGGTAGGCAGCCCGGCTGGAGCGATCCGGCATTCCGGGGGCGCGCGGCGTCCCCCGGTTTTTCATCTTCGCCGAATCGTGAACTCGCAATCTCTTGTCTCTTACTTCAAGGAACCGGCATTGAACGCGAACCCCAGCACTGTCCGCATCGGCGTCCTCGCCATCCAGGGCGATTACGCCGCGCACGGCGATGCTCTGGCCGAGGCCGGCGCCGAACCGGCGGAGGTTCGCACCGCCGGGGATCTCGACTCGCTCGACGGGCTGGTTCTTCCCGGCGGCGAATCCACGACGATGCTGAAATTTCTCGAGCGCCGCGGCCTCTTCGACCCCTTGCGCGAGTTCTGCGCGACCCGGCCGGTCTTCGGCACATGCGCGGGAACGATTCTTCTGGCCCGCGAGGTCCGCAATCCTGCGCAGCGCTCGCTCGGCGTGCTGGATGCCGTTGTCGAGCGCAACGCCTACGGCCGCCAGATCGACTCGACGATCCTCACGGCGCCCAGCTCGCTCGGCGGCGAGCCTCTGGAGATGGTCTTCATCCGCGCGCCGCGCATCGCCCGAATCGGCTCCGGCGTCGAGCCGCTTGCCTTCCGCGACGGCTCGCCTACGCTGGTGCGCCAGGGCCGGGTCATGGCCGCCACATTTCACCCTGAGTTGTCGCGCGACCGGCGCGTTCACCGGCATTTTGTCGAAATTGTCGCCGGCTCGCTGTCCCGGAGCATCCAAACGTAACAAAAGGCGAAGGCCGTTCAGCCGAACACTTTGGCCTTCATGCTATGAAATGTTCCGCGCCGGCATTTCGGCATCCCCTTCCGATTCACGGTGCGTCCAACCCGATTAGGTGTAATCTCGATTCCGGCGGGAGCCGGTTCCCATGCCATTGACCTTTACTCCCAGCACGGCCGAAACGGAACGGAAATCGCCGGGCATTGGCGGCAAACCGCCCGTCGACCGGCGTCCGACGGGCGGCGGCGGCGGGGGCGGGGATGACGACTGGAAAAATGCTCATCGCGGCCCGCGCGAGCTGCTGAACAAGGTTCGCGCTTTCGTATTCTGCGCGCTGGCCGGCGACATGATGTTTTTCCTGGCTCTGGTGGTCCTGTTCTATGCGCGGCAGGCCGGCACGCATCTGGACCCGCGCACGCTGCGCCAGGTGGGCGACTGGCGTCCGGTGCTCATGCCGCCCATTCTGTTCCTTAACTCCGCCATTCTGATGGTCAGCATCCTCACCATGGAGCTGGCCCGGTGGCATATCTTCCAGGAAATCGACGTGCTTGAAGAATGGCTTGGGCTGGGCCGGCCGGCGCTGCGCCGCACCCTGCCCTGGCTGGCCGCTACGCTCGTTCTCGGCCTGATGTTTCTGACCGGCCAGGCGATCGCCTGGAAGCAGCTGACTGCAGAGGGATTTGCTTTTGACCGCTGGGCCACGCCGGCCAGCTACTTTTTCTATCTCATCACCGGCCTGCACGCGGCGCACCTGACCCTCGGAATCGCGGCGCTCGCCGCCTGCCTTTTCATGCTCGGCTGGCTCAAGCGCGTCGATCACCGTCAGATCGCCGTCGACGCCACGGCCTGGTTCTGGCACGCAATGGGCGTGGCCTGGCTGCTGCTCTTCGCCGTGCTCACCCTGGGGCAATAAACCCTTACTCTTACGCCGGAAAGGCGGCGCCGCGGCCCTCGACCGCTATCGTTTTGCGCCCGGCGCACACGCCGTCGGCGCGCCCCCTGGCAGGCGCAGCCGCCATATCTGCCGGAGCCGCTCGACGAGCGCAGGCGCCGCGGGACACTCCAGATAAATCTTCCGGTTGAGCGCCATCAGCAGCTGCATCGCCTCGATCTCGGGATCCTGTGCAGACAAAGATCCTCCGCCCCGGTGTACATATTCGTCTGCCAGGTACTCAATCGCGTGTCCGAGAATCTCGAGGGCCCGACCTGCCTCGGGAGAAATGCGCCGCCGGATCTGCACCCTATCAGGCGCAGGCGTTGCGCCGGGCGGAACTGTCAGCAAACGCTTTGTCGCCCCAGCGGTCATTAGTTGATCCTCATCCTGTTCTTCGGTTTATGAGAAACCTCGAAACAGATGACCAACGTACTGTGCGTGCATACCGTCCATACATACTGCTCCATTATTGGACGCCGAAGTTAACGCTTCATCACAACCGCTATCGTCCGGCTCACTCGAACCAAATTCTCAGTCCCCCGTTCTCAGTCTCCCGGCTTCGGCGGCAAACCCCTGAATTGAAAAGCTCAGCCGATTGCCGCTGAATCCGCCTGCCGCCGGAGCTGCGCGCCTTGACGGGTGAGGGGAGAAAACCTAAGCTCAAACCAGAGAAGTTTTTCGACGGATGACACTTCCTGTCGCCTTCGAAATCCAATACTGAATCGATTTCCGGACTGGAGGGCGATGCCTTACCACTGGCAATATCTGCCGTTGTTGATGCAGGTCCTGTTCGCAGTGTTGCTCGGCGTGGGCATGGTCATCGCTTCCGGTTTCATCGGCCGCCGCCGCTACAACGCCGTCAAGCTTTCCACCTATGAAAGCGGAATCCAGCCTGTGGGCGACGCCCGCGGCCGCTTCAGCGTCCGCTTTTACATGGTTGCCGTAATCTTCATCCTGTTCGACGTCGAAGCGGTCTTCCTTATGCCCTGGGCGGTCATCTACCGCAAGCTGCCCGCAATCACGGGCTCACGTCTGTTTGGTTTCTGGGAAATGCTTGTGTACCTCGGCTTCGTAGCCGTCGGCCTCTTCTACGTTTGGAAGAAGGGCATCCTCAACTGGTCGAACGACAAGCCCGATCTTCCAAGTCGTAAGTCGTAGGATTTTCGGTCTGCAGTCCTGATTGGAGTGGTTGTATCGCGATGTCTGAACCCAAAGATCCAATTCAAACACCCGCCACTCCCGAGGCGATCTTCGGCAAAGAAGCTGTCGCTGCGGCGCTGGCG
>DATGLJ010000187.1:0-3527 GCA_035294185.1 Occallatibacter sp.
ATCACGGAAGCCGCTTCAACATTCGCGAGTACAGGTTTGCCGTACATACGTTTATTCCGCGCATCGCCTATGCGGTAACACTGCTGCACCGGGGCCACTTGCCGCCGGATCCGGATACCCCCGACGCAGCCCGGATCGATAAGGAAGTGGCCGCGGTGGCCGCGGCCAACCACTGGGACCGGTACCGGCGCAAGGCCGGACTTGAGACGCACCTGCTGGCTGGCTTTCTGTTCGTTCTGCCCAAGGTCGGGCCGCTGACGCTTATGGACGTGAAAGGCCCAACAGAGCAGACGGAGGCCGATTACCTGCACAGCGTTGTGCTTTGCACGCAGGCTCTGCGCGCCAGCCTGCACCGCTTTACGCCGCCGCGCAGCAGCCGCAGACCGGCCGATCCGCCCCAGGCCGCCCAGCGAGACGGCGCCGGTGCGCAGGAAGGGCCACGCGAACAGCACCCTTTGCCCAACCGCGACCTCGACACCGGCCGTGTGGTCCAGCCCGGCGGTTATTCGCTCACCGACCAGACCTTCGCCGATCTGCTGCATCGGCTCACGCGAAATCCGCAGCAGCCCATTCCACCGGGCATTCGGCAGGAGATTCAGACCTACTACGCGGACCCGAATGCGCCGATTGCGACAAAGCGCAATGCGAAGCGATGGGCGCAGGTTCAAGCCGATCTGAAGACGCTCGCGAGCATGCCGGCGAGCCCCTTACCGCCAGCCTATCCCACGTATGATGACGAGCCCGGGCAATGAGACTGCTGCACTGAGATCGGCATTTATCCCGGCGGCCAGGTCATGGCTCTGCCGCCCAGTATGTGCAGGTGCAGGTGGTTCACCGTCTGGCCGCCGTTATCGCCGGTGTTCACAACGACGCGATAGCCCTGAGAGAGCCCCTGTTTGCGGGCCAGTTGGGCGGCGGTCAGAAGCAGATGGCCGAGGAGAGCGCGCTTGCTCTCGTCCGCCTCATCGATGGAGCCGATATGTTCGTGCGGAACGAGGAGAAAGTGGACGGGGGCTTGCGGATGGATGTCGGCAAAGGCGTAGACGAGGTCGTCCTGGTAGATGGCTGTGGAGGGAATCTGGCCCTCCAGGATCTTGCAGAAAATGCAGCTCATAGCGTGGTCAGTGTACACGGATGGTTCGCGGGAGCGGAAATAAAAACGCTGCGCCGACCGGGGCGGAGCTGAAGTCCGGTCCGGCCGGCGCTTGTTCCCCATCAACCGAATTTCCGCTTCGGCTTACAATCGAGCTATGTCTCAGGCGTCTCCGTTCCGCGTGATCCATGCAGTCTGTTCGCACGACTGCCCGGACTCCTGCGCGGTGCTGGTGACGGTAAACGCCGAGGGCCGCGCAGTGAAGGTGGAGGGCGATCCATCGCATCCGGTTACGCAGGGTTTCCTGTGCGGAAAAGTGGCCAAATATCTTGACCGCGTTTACGCCGCGGACCGCGTCCTCTATCCGCTCAGACGCAGACCCGAGGCTCAAAAGGGTCCTCGACCCCGCGGACGCGAACACGAAGCATTTGAGCGCATAAGCTGGGACGAAGCGCTGGATGCGATCGCCGCAAAGCTCAGAGAGACAAGCGAACGCTACGGACCGGAGTCGATCCTGCCCTATAGCTACGCGGGAACAACCGGCGTTCTCGGCTACGGCTCGATGGACCGGCGGTTCTTTCACCGGCTGGGCGCGAGCCGGCTCGACCGGACCATCTGCGCCGAGGCCGGCGGCCAGGCCTGGAACCTGGTGTATGGGAAAAAGCTGGGAACGCCGGCCGAGGATTTCGAGCTTGCGAAGCTGATCATTGCCTGGGGCGCCAACATTCACGGCAACAACATTCACCTCTGGCCGCGGATCGAAAAAGCGCGGCGGTCGGGCGCGCGGCTCATCGTCATCGACCCTTACCCGACGCGCACCGCAAGGCTGGCCGACTGGCACATCGCCATCCGCCCGGGCACGGACGTGGCGCTCGCTCTGGGCATGATGCACGTGATTCTCAACGAGGGTCTCGAGGACCGCGAATACATCGCGCAGATGACGCACGGCATCGAGCAGCTGAGGGAACGCGCGCGGGAGTACCCGCCGGACCGCGTGTCGCGCTATACCGGCCTGCGGCCGGCCGAAATCGAGCAGCTTGCCCGCGAGTACGCTGCGACGCGGCCGGCGGCGATCCGGATGAACTACGGCGTGCAGCGCTCGGAGAACGGCGGCGCGGCGACGCGCGCCATCTGCATGCTGCCCGCGCTTACCGGCGCATGGAAGCACCGCGGCGGCGGCGCCCAGCTTTCCACCTCCGGCGCGTTTGTCTGGAACAGGACCGCGCTTGAGCGGCCCGACCTGCAGATGGCTTCCCCGCTCGGCCGCGAGGCGCGGCTGGTGAATATGTCGGCGCTCGCTGAGGCGCTGGAGATCGAAGATCATGACGCGGCTGGACCGGCGGTGCACGCGCTGTTCGTCTACAACTCCAATCCTGCGGCCATTGCGCCGGACCAGAATGCGGTGCGCCGCGGACTGGCGCGGCCGGATTTGTTCACCGTTGTCCACGACCTGTTCTTCACCGATACGACCGACTACGCGGACTACGTTCTGCCGGCGACGACTTTTCTGGAGCACTCCGATCTGCAGGGAGCCTACGGCCACTACTTCGTGCAGCACTCGCAGCAGGCTATCGCGCCGCTGGGCGAATCGCGCTCGAATATCTGGCTTTTCAGTCAGCTCGCCCGGCGGATGGGATTTGAGGAACAGTGCTTCCGCGACACGCCCGAGGAGATGATGCGCCAGGCGCTCTCGATGAACGGCAATGGCCGTTCGCATAACCCGGGCATGGAGCACATCTCCCTCGATGACCTGCGTGAGCGCGGGCATATTCCGCTTGAGTTCCATCGCGATCCGGAGACGCAGCCGTTCCGGCCGTATACATCCGGGCGGCTTGCCACGCCATCCGGAAAGGTGGAGTTTTATTCGGACGCGCTGGCCGCAGCGGGGGCCGATCCGCTGCCCGGCTTCACGCCGCCGTCCGAATCGCGCTGGAGCGCGGCCTCCGCGCGCTATCCGCTGGAGCTTCTGCCGCGCAAGAACGACAACTATCTCAACTCCACATTCGCCAACCTGCCGGGCCATCGCAAGATGGAGCTGCGCTCCTGCCAACGGCTGGAGATGCACCCGGCAGACGCAGCGGCGCGTTCGATTGCCGAGGGCGATGCGGTGCGCGTCTTCAACGATCGCGGTTCCATCGAACTGAATGCGCTTTTCAATCCGCATCTGCCCGCCGGCGTGGTGGCGGCGCGGCTGGACTGGTCGAAGCTGCATCCGGCGGGGATCAACGTGAACACGCTCACCGGCGGAAAGCTGACCGACATCGGCGGCGGACCCACGTTTTACTCCACTCTGGTGGAGGTCGAAAAGATCCCGGCCTCCGCGGCTTCGTAAGGCCGCCTATCAGCCGATCCTTGCCGACCAGTCGATCTCGATCCGCCGCAAACCGCGGACGGCATTGGCCAGATAAACCGCGTCTGCAGCGCGCAGGTCGTC
>DATGLJ010000188.1:0-3840 GCA_035294185.1 Occallatibacter sp.
TGCCATGGCATTGGTCCGGTAGAGCCTGTGCCGCCCGTTGCGCCGCACGTGCACCAGGTGCAGGCTGCGCAGGACGCCGAGGTGTTTTGAGACCGACGGCTGATCCATGCCCAGCGCAGCGACGATTTCACTTACCTGCCGCTCCTCGTCGGCAAGATAGGTGAGAATCTGCCGGCGGCGCGGTTCGGCAATGGCGTTGAATACGTCGGAGGTGGTGGCGGCCCTGGCCATGAAGAGGATTATATATTCCTATATGGGAATATGTCAAATAAAAAAATCTCGTCTTCCTGCGCCGCACGCTCTGGCGGCGATGCGCCGGCCCGAAACAGTTCAGAAAATCCGGTAACTCAGCCCTATGCTGACGCCGTATGGATGGAGATTGGGGTCGGCCACGCGCCAGTCCTGATACTCAAAGTCGCCGCGCGCAGCCAGCCTGGGGCTCAGCCGGTAATCGACCCCGCCGCCGTAGGTGAGGGCAGTGGCTTTGCCGTTCAGGTCCGACATGCTGCCCCAGCCGATCAGGAACTTGCCGTATGGGGTGAAGCGCCGGAACTCGTGAATGGGCACGCGCGGGCCGATGCCGTAGGTGTTCTGGTAGATGCCGGCGTACTGGTTCCAGTGCAGCCAGCGGCCCTGGGCTTCGATCTGGATCCAGCGCGAAAAATCGGCGTCAATGAAGGCTCCGAGGCCGTAGAGGCGCTGGGGGCTGGTTTGCGCCACGCCCTCGCCGGCATAGTCGGGCTGAAAGATCGAGAACTCACCGCCGGCATGGATTCCCAAGCCGCCCTTGGTGGCCGATTGTTCCACCTGTGCGGGACAATGCGCCGCCAATCCGGCAGCCAGAAGAAGAAGCCAGACTACACTCGATCTTTTCAGCAACTGAACAACGCTTGTAAGTCTCATGGGAGAAGTCTTTTGTATCCGCTGGTTTCCGCTCGATTGTAAATCCCCCGTGCTCAGCCGGACTCAGGCCCAGGGTGAAAAAGAGTTGGATGCGAAAGCGAAGCCGCCCGAAATGGGCGGCCTGCCGGTCTGGGACTTTTATTGCGGAGTCTGCGCCTTTGCCGTTCCCTGCGCCGAAGTTCCCTGATCGGCGGCCGGAGCTGTGTCCGGCTGGGATGCGGCGGGCTGTGCGGCGCCCGACGGCGCAGCACCCTGATCGCCGCTCGCCGGAGCCGCCGGCTGCACGGCCGCCACATCGTAGCGTTGCAGCCTGAAGAAGATCGGCGTCACCTCGAACGGCATCTTGTCGCGCGCGTTCATCGGAGCATAGCGCTTGGCGTCGAGCATGTGCACCCTGTCGTCCCAGGGATCGACCTTCAGCCAGCTGCCCAGGGGCAGGGCCGCCGACTGGCTCATATCGTCCCAGTTCAGAGCCGGGGCCATGTGCTCAAGATCGCTCATCCACGGCGTGCCGTCGGGCTTCAGCAGCGAATCGCCGAGCGTGGGCGTATTGAGCGCCCTGAGCGCCTGGCCGCGCTGCTGCAACTGCGCGTAGAAGAGGCCGGCATTGCCGAGCCGGTCCTTGTACATGGAGTTCTCGAGATACTCCATGGCCTTCTTGGCGGCTGTGACATTGTCTGCGTCGGAGTGGTACATGTCGATGCGCTGGAAGGTGGCCTCGTCGGGGAACAGCAGCCGGTCGTTGAAGGCGTAGCGCGTATCGATGTGATGGCCGAGCGCGATGTGCGCCAGCTCCATGGCGATCACCGAGGCGATGGCCTCTTCGCTGGGCAGCGAATCGATCAGGCCCTTGCTCACCAGGATGGTGTTGCCCACGGTGGTTGCTTCGATGGTGTCGGTCAGCAGCACCCGGCAGTGGATCTGGTCGGTGAAGGCGAGATTGTTGGGCACAACCAGGTTGATGACGATCTGCCCGAGGACCTTGTCTTCGTATCCGTCCGGCGTAAGCGGCGCGACGAGGCCGGCCTCGACGAGCCGGTCGATTACGTTGTTTTCCGCCTGCGTGATCCACATGCGCGAGGCCTGCAGCGGGCCCACGTCCTGCGAATCGTCGCTCTTGTCGACGGCGTTATCCACCTTCACGCTCACGTTCTCGCTGTCGCGGGTGGGCAGCTTGAGGGAATAACCCCAGAAGTGGGTCTGCGCCTTCAGGCCGGTGTTCTTCTCGCCTTCGAGCTGCGACTCCTCGACGTAGATGGCGACCGGCAGCCAGATGTCGGGCTGCACGTTCATGCGCCAGCTGTCGAAGTGGAAGAAATGCCGCGAATCGTCCTCGCTGGTGGGGCCGGTGTAGGTGCCGTTGAAGCGCACCACATTGCCGCCCTGGTCCTCGATCCAGATGCGCCCGTAGAAGCGGCCGATGCGCGAACCCTTCGCGTCCGGCCTGGGATGCACGTCGAAGACCGCAGTGCGCACGCTGCCCAGGAACTCGGGGCGCACGTAGCTGAACGTATAGTGCTGCGTGTCAAACGACGACGGGTCGATGAACATCATGTCCATGAAGCCGGTGGGATTGTAGACATAGCCGCGATCGAGCCTCAGGGCCCGGCTCAGACCGGTAATCGAGGCCAGCGAACCTCTGAAAAATCCCTGTTGCCTGGCCTGCTCGCGCGGAGCGTAGCTGCGGTCGAAGAACACCTTGCCGAAGTCCACGCGGCTCAGCATGTAATGGTCGTCGACGGGGACCTCGTAGAGCTTTGCGTCCGGCCGCGTGTCCTGGATGTAGGTTTCAACCAGCGGAGTGCGCTGCTGGATCTCTTTGATCAAAACTTTTTCGCGCGCCACGGCCCGCTCCACCAGGGCTGCCTGCTCCTGCGTCAGTTGCCGCGTCTGCTCGTACCGGGGCGTTTTCGCCTTCTTCGCGTACGCGCAGGCCGAACCCATGGCGACAAGGACGAGGAAGGTTTGAGGAATCTTGCGAAGTTTCATTTCTGGCTCCTGGATAGCTTGCCTGTAAGTTCCTGCAACGGTCTGTTGACGCCGCTCGAATCACGTCTCTCGATCGGCCCAACTCGACCAAGGTGTTGCAGCCTTGCCGTGGTGCATGCCGCGCCGGAATAGAAAGCGCGGCCGGTGTTGCAGCGTTGCCGCCGTGCGGCATTTCAGGTGTTGCAGTCCTGCAGTGGTGCAGCGTTTCCTGTTGTTCGTTCCGCAATTATGCCAATTGGAACGTAATCGTAATGTTGGTGGTCATATCCACCGGCCGGCCATCTCTGGTGGCCGGACGGAAGCGTATCTGTTGCGCGACCCGCTGAGCCTCCTGGTCGAGGCCGTGGCCGAGGCCGTGCACAATGCCCCGCACCACAACCTGGCCGCTGGCCAGAAACGTGACGCGCAGCACTACGTCGCCCTCGATGTGCAGTTGCCTGGCCTCGGCCGTGTACTGCACCGGCGGCTTCGAGATCACCTCAAGGTTGGTAGAAGCCGGTTGAACGGCCTGCTGGCGCATCACGGGCGCTGCCGCTGCCGCCGGAATTCCCGCCGAAGCCACCTTGCCGTAGACGCCCGAATTTCCGGTCCCGGTTGCGCCCGGAATGCCGGCCGAGGCCACTTTGCCCACCATTCCGGCGTTTGAACCGAACCGCGTGCCATTGCCGATGCCGGTTGAGCCGACCACGCCGTGCGGCGCTACGGCCGGTCCCTGCATGCCGCCGTAGGGATTGCCGATGGCGGCTACCGTTGCCGGCCGACTGGCATTCGGGTTCGGCGTAACGCCAAAGGTCTCGCCCAGATGCACCGGCGCCGTGGACGGATGCATCTGCGGCGTCTGCGCGGGCATGGCGGCCTGCAGCGCCGCTTTGGGCTGCGGGGCTTCCACGATGGCCGGACGGGCCTGCTTGATCTCCGGAAGAGCCAGCCGGGCCTCCATTTGTATGG
>DATGLJ010000189.1:0-24617 GCA_035294185.1 Occallatibacter sp.
GCCGGATTGTTCCCTGAGGCGTAATGGTCGGAATGAAGTCCAGCCGGATGCCATACTCCTTGAACTGAATCGTCACGGCCGTCGATCCGCCCGCGGAGGTGCCCTGCACGACCGGATAGGGGAACTCGCCGCCGGCCAGGAAGCTGGCCTGCTTGCCGTCGGCCGCGAGCACGTTCGGCTCCGCCAGCACTTCGACGACGCCCTTGGTCTCGAGCGCCTGCAACGTGGCGCCGATGTTATGCCCGGGCAGAAAAGCAAACAGATTCAATTCGTTCGTTAAGGTTGCGGTGGCGGCTGTGGTCGATGCCGATCCGGCTCCGGATCCAATCGCCCCTCCGGATATCGTGGGCGGCGAGAACTGTCCTGTCGTGATTCCGCCCAGCACATTGCCCAGGCCGGTGCTGAAGATGTTAATGCCGAGCTGCTTCTCCAGGCTGCGGTCCACGCTGGCAAACCGCACCTTGAGCAGAATCTGCCGGGGAGAACTCGGCACGTCGACGTTCAGCAGGTTTACCACTTTGCCGAACGTCTCGGCGATCTTCACCGCGCGCTCGGAACTGGTGAGGTCCCTGACCGTGCCGCGCAGAAACAGGGTTCCATTCGCCATCGAAACCTCGATCTGATCCTGCGGCAGCTCCAGGCTCAGCTCGCGGCGCACGGCTTCGAGGCCATTGGCGGCGTCGGACGCATCGGCATGCACGGCAATGTTGAAGAACTGCCGCCCCCCGTTCGCGTCCCAGATGATCAGGCTTGTCTGGCCGGCCTTTTTGCCGTTGACCATCAGTTCAGTGGGGTTGACGGCGCTTACCATGGCCACATCGCCCAGGCCTACAGCCACGCGCGCGATCGGCTTGGCGGTATCCACCAGCACCGTCTTGCCCACTTCCACCGCAAGTTCGTTTTCCGAATCCAGAAAACTTCCCGGCTCGGCCACGGAGTGACCCGGCGATGCTGCGAAGTGGACCGATGCCGGTTGGGGCTGGCTCGATGCTTCTTCGAGGTGGCCGGCCGCCGTTTCGGCGCGCGCCGGCGCTGTTTCCGAATGGGCCGTAGCCGGATCGGCGCGACGGCCGGCGGCAGCTTTCGCATGGCCGGTCGCCGCGTTAGCCTGCCCCGATGTTGCACTGCTGTGTGCCGGCGCTGCTGCTCCGGCGTGGCTCGATGTCGGCTCGGCGTGGCCCGTCGTGGTGTGGATGGCGCCCTGCGCGGTCTGCGCAAAGGAACCGCTGTTGGCGCAGAGCGCCCAGGACAATCCGGCAAGGCCGGCAAAAATTACTGCAGCTTGAGATCTCACTGCTGTCCTCCAGAAGTCGGAAACTTTTCTACGGACGTTGCTGAGCCGTTCATCACCACGATCGAGTACAGCTTGCGGGATGCGGATCCCTCGCGCCGGACGTGGGCCGGGGCGGGCGGCTGCCCGAACAGATTGCTCATCGCCGTGCTCTGCACCTGCGCGACTTTCGTGTCGATCGGGTTGCGGAGCACGAGCTGAATTTTCAGCTGGCTCTGGTTGGAGGCCAGGCTCAGCGTCTGGGCCTGCTCCGGAGTCACCAGCAGGTTCACCACCTGCACCTGCTGCGGCTTGCCTTCGGCGTCTTTCTGAATATCGGTGCCGGCCGACAGCACCTCGATATTCTGCAGGACGGTTCTGGTCACCGTGTTCTGCTGGTTTGAGCCCGGCGGATCGCCCGACACCAGAACATCCACGCGCATGCCCGGGGTCGCGAACCCGGCTACCCCGACGACCTGGTCCACCTTCACCGCGCAGGCCCGCATGCCCGGCGGGATCGTCGCCGCCAGGCCGCCGCCCGAGCCCTTTGGCGCAAGCCGGTCGTCGAAGATGGGCTCATCCTGGTCGATGACCGAGATCACTCCGCGGCCGATCGCGTCCTTGGGATCGGTCAGCGCTCCCTTCGGCGCGCTGCCGGCGATCGCCACGGTCGTCAGATCGGTCGCGGCAATGACATCGCCGATCTTCAGGTCGCGCGCTGCCGCCACTACCTTGGTGGTGGAGATAGGCCGCGCCGCCGCCATGCGCGACCCCATGATGCGGGCCACCACCAGCGCGCAAATGCCGGCAATCACGGCCGAGAACAACAGAACAGTTATCAGTCTTCGATTCATTTCAATCTTCCATTGCCCACTGGCCGTGCCGGCGGTTCCCTTCGATCCTTCCGCTCCGGCCCATCGAGGCATTGTTTGGTTTCGTTGTGTGTCGCACGTCGCTCACCTTTGAAGACAGTGAGCCTGAAGGGGTTGCGCGCGGTTCAGGTTCGGGTTGGCGCGGCTGCTGTTTTTGATTCCGGTTCCACGGGCCCTGCCGCTGGTTACCAAAAGTGCTATGAGCGGGGAAAGAGTTGGTTTTTGCAATTGCAGGAATCGCTAATATGAACTCAGAAAGCGCAGAAACTTCGTCTTTCAGCAACTTTTTTCGGGCGCCGTCCTGCGCCGGTTGCATTCTGTTTTTTTTCGCACTGCGCGTGCAATCGTCCGGACCGTGCCCGAGCAAGGGGTTCAGGGCCGTATGACGTCGTCTCCCGTCGTCACTCTGTTTTCCGAGGCAATCGATTCGCGCCGCAGTTCCGTAACTCTGGCCGCGTCTGCCCTGGTGCATGCCGCGGTCATCGGTGTGGTTTCGTTCGGCATTCTCAACGCTCCTAAAATCGATTCCCGCTCCGCGCAGCGTTACAGCGTGCGCACGCTCGATCTGCACGTGCCTCCGCCGCCCATGCGCCGCGCCGCAAACAAGGTCGACTATCCGGAGCGGAGCCAGCCCAAACCCGCAGCGCCGGCGCATTCTGCCGGCGGCAGCGCTCCTCGGCCGCCCCAGACGCCCAGAATGCAAATCGGCCCGCAGACCATTCTTCAGCCCGATCTCGCCAGGCAACTGGCGCTCAAGGAAGAGCTGCCGGTTCCGAAGATGCTCATCTGGTCGCCGCCCGTCAAGGTCGTTCAGAAGGTCGTTGCTCCCAGGCCGCAGCCGAATACCGCTGCCGAGGCCAAGCCACTGCTCGAAGCGCCCAATCGCGAGGTCAATCTTGCGGATGTCAACATTGCGGCCAGTCTTGCACAGACGGTGAAACTGCCCATGATGCCCAGCACCACGACGCCGCTCGTGGTGCACGGCCCCAGGCTGCCGCAGGCCGCGCCGTCCACGGTTTCCCAGCTGACCGCTCCGCCGGCTCCGGCCGCCATCCTCGCAGCCTCTGATCTGCTCATGAACGACGGCGTTGCCGAATTGCCTCCCGTCAACCAATCGACGCGCGCCGATTTGCTGGTCACGCAGACTATCCCCGGTCTTGCAGCCGGCAACGGAGACGGTTCCGGAAACGGCAAAAATCCGGGCGCAGGGCAGGGAAGCGCCGCGGCCGGAGCAGCGCAGAGCTCCTCTGCCGGAGGCCTGGGGGAGGGAGGCGCGACCCAGATTACCTTGCCCCGCGACGGCGTATTCGGCGCCGTTGTCGTCGGCGCGGCCCTTCAGGACCAGTTTCCGGAGCTTGCCGGCCTCTGGAACGGCCGCATGACCTACACCGTTTATCTCCACGTGGGGCTGTCGCGCAGCTGGATCCTCGAGTACTCGCTGCCGAGCACGGCCAGTGTGGCTCTGGCCGCCAACGGCGAGCGGCTGGAAGCTCCCTGGCCGTACAACATCGTCCGGCCGAACCTCGCCCCCGGCGACATCGATGCCGATGCGCTGATGGTGCACGGATTTGTGAATCAGGTCGGCCAATTCGAAACCCTTTCCATCGTCTTTCCCCGGGCCTTTCCGCAGGCCCAGTTCGTGCTTCAGTCTCTTGCCCGCTGGCAGTTCCGGCCGGCCACTGAAAACGGCCGCAACGCCCGGGTTGAAGTGCTGCTCATCATTCCCGAAGAACTGGAATGATGCCTGCCGGGGATGGCATGGAAGCCAACCCCGGCCAGGATCAGTTGGAGTTCGCGGGTATGAGCCGCGGCACCGTCATATTGTTCGTAATCTGCTGAAAGATCTGGGTCAGCTTCGTGAATTGCTGGTTGGTCGGCACCGTTGCCTGGCAGCCGTTGGCATCGTCGGAATAGAAATTTACCGCCGCCGAGGCCATCGCTTTCAAAGCCGCGCACGGAGAACCGCCGGGTCCCCAGCTCGCCCACCAGGTTGACGGCGTCGTATAGCTGTACTGCGCATCCGAAGAGCAGCCGGACATCTCCGAACCGTACCCGATCGTGATCACGGTCGTTCCGGCGCTCGCCGCTGCGATTGCCGCCTGCACCGCCTGGCCGCACTCGCCCAGCGCCGAGGGATAGGCATATGAAGTCTCCGTGCTCTTGTTTGTCGTCAGCCCGTTCAGGCTGTTGGCGGCCGAAGCCGCAATCTGATTGGTGCTGCATGAGCCGCTCTTCTGGCCGTAGGTGCTTGTGTTGCAGGCCGTGGCGTCGCCGTCGCTCAGGATGATCATTGCGTTCTGCGATCCCTTATGCAGCGCCTGCTGCGCCACCAGGTCCGACTGCGCCTGGTAGATCACCTGAGCGTAGTAGGTGCCCGCGCCGCCCGGAGCCTGAATGCCGCTGCAGCCGGTTCCCGAGTACCCGGTCGCCTTCACGATGTTTGCGCTGGTGTTCAGCGTGGTCGCCGCATCGCTCGTGCGGTAATTGTTCGAGTAGGGAATGATCTGATACGTGTAACCCGTATTGGCGCTGGGGTAACCGGAGTTGAGCGTGGGAACCCAATAGTAGCCATGCGTGGGATTGCCGCTGCCGCCGCTGCAATAGTCATAGGAAGCTGTAGCCGTCGACACAGGAGGAAATACGTACAGCGCCACGTTGTCCACCACGGCGACGCCGTTTGCCGTGCAGCTCTGGCCCAGGGTGCAGGGCTCCAGATCCTCAAGCAGCGATTGGACGCCCTTGATCGCGCAGGAGATCTGCGTTCCGCTGCACTGGGCTCCGCTGTCGGGGGAGCTCATCGACCTGGTTGTATCCAGAACGATGGCGATGTTCCACGGCGAGTCCATTCCGCCGCGCATCGCCGCCATCGCCGTGTAGGAAAGATTGAAGGTTTTGAATCCAAACAGGCCGGCGAACCACGAAGGTACCTGCGCAGTCTGCGTTACCTTGATGGCGTTGTAGCCTCCGCTGCCCCCGTTCGAGGTCTCGCAGGCCACGTTCATGTTTGTGACTGTGCTTGAACATACGAAGCTGGAAGTGACCTGGACATTGGTCAGCAGCGGCGTGGCGTTCAGCCCGGCAACGCCGTTCACCGTTGCCGAACTGTACGCATTTACGTTGGCCGCAGCCTGCGTGGTGTCCGGCATGGCCTGCGCTCCGGCCAGCGCGGCCGCATTCGTCGAAGCCTGCAGCCGCTCGTACGCATAATATGCGTGTGCCGTTTCCACCGACACTCCGGCAAGACCGATGAAGGCGGTCAACCCAATGGTTACGATCGCCAGCGCCTGCCCACGGTCGCCTTTGCATAACCGGTGCAGAAAAACGCGAGACGGTTTCATTGGTTCTCTCCTTTCACTCCATCAACGCAGACTCCGTCGAAGTCAGATTGCTCGACGGACTGTAATCGAGAACTGGGAACCAGGTGTAGGAATACGTAACTGTCAGTGTGACTGGTTCATTCGCGCTCATTTCCGACGCCCCTGCAGTACAACTGAAGCCGCTCCCCTGCGTCGGACCATAGCTATGGGCTGTGCCGGAGGAGTCTGTAATCGACAGCGTGTAAGTCAGCTTCGATGCTGTCCAGCCGGCCAGCGACCCCGCTACCGAGCTTGCCGCCGAAGCGCATGGATCGCTGATCAATCCCGCCTCGGCTCCGAGCAGCTGCGCGGCGCTTGCTGTCGCGCTGCCGAGCTGCTGCAGGTTGTAAAGCGCCATGCAGAAGGAGGCCGCGCCGGTGAGCACCACCATCATCAGCGGCAGCACCAGGGCGAACTCCATCAGCGATGAGCCCTCTTCGCCGGTCCTGCGCAGCCGCCGCAGGGCGTTGCGCCATTTCTTTGCCGGCTCATTCCGCGGCATGCCTCGGTATTCGGGATCGCTCCCGTCCGCGACGCGCCGCAATGCAGTCCAATCGTGATTCCAGCGTGACTTCATAGCTGAACTCCAGGCCGAAACATGAAATTGCGCAGATCTGGCCCGACTGCCGGAGCGTCTTCGGCGCTCTTATGCCGCTTCTCGTGCGTCTTGCAGTAACAGCAAAAAATCGGTGAAGACTTCTTCGAGCCGGCTTCCGTTGCCGGTTTGTTTATTGCAGGATCACCCCCTCCGACGTGGCGCTCAACGACATTGCAGACAGGTTCTGAAAAGGTAGAAACTGAAAGCTGTAGCTAACCTTTACTTTCACCAGGCAGCCCTGGCTATTGGCCGTCGCGCAGCTTGTGCCATCCGGCGTCAAGCCTGGCCAGGTAGCACTTACCGTCACGCTGCCCGGACTGATTCCCGGAGTCGCCAGGCTCTGGACGTAGTTCTGAATATCGGTGCTCGACGCCGTGCAGTCGTAAGGCATGGTGAAGTTCGGAGGCGCCGAGGTTGAGCAGTTATCGGTTTCGTATTCGCTCCAGGTGCTGCCGCGCACCATTGCAAAGCGCGTTCCCTGTTGTGCGGCCGAACTCAGAAAGTGATAGGCATACATCGCCACCGCGAATTCGGTCACGCCGACAAGGATCCCCATCAGGATCAATGCGCTCATAGCGAACTCCACCAGTGCGGAGCCGTGCTCCCTGCGCGACAGCCGGAACAGCTTCTGCATGCCGGCTCTGATTTTTTGCAATGGCTCTTTCGCTGCTTGTTGTCCCATCTCTGGTCCTCTCCTGCGCTTATTTCTCAACTGCCCGGGCTGCGCATCGACGCCGAACTGGAGAGCGAGATGGAGGAAGGGATTCCCGGCCAGGGGATGATCGGCGAATAGGTTCCCGTAACCGTGACGTTCACGCGGTATACAGCGCTGCCGTCCGAACACGTCGGAAGGCCAGTTGTACAACTCGCACTGTAGCTGGTCCCGTCTGGGCATTCGCAACCATAGCTGGGAGTTCCTACCGACAGGTTCGGCACGTCCGGCGCATCGTCCTGCGCCGCGGTTTGCATGCCGGTCGTATCGGTCGGATTCCAGGATCCGTAAATCGCCGCCGAACGGGCTGCGCCTGCAACTTCAATGGCCAGATAAAAGGCCCGCCCGGCATCGACAGCGACAAACAACAGCAGCACAAACAAGGGAAGCAGGATTGCCATTTCCACCAGGCTGGCTCCGTGTTCGCTGCGGAATAGTTCGTATCGGCTTTGTTGCTTCATGAGCTACTCCGCAAGCGCAAACGATCCGAGTGTCTGGCCGCTGCCGCCCAGGTATCCGCCTGAACTCGTGATCTCCAGTTCCGAGTTGGAATCGATAATGAGGTTGTCCACATCGAGAGCCAGAGCCTGTGCATCGTTGTTGTAGAGCGAGTTGCTGTTGAGCGTAAGCGTTTGATTGGGGAGATAGACGATTCCCTTAAAGTAGGATCCTGTATTGGAGTCGAGGGTCATGCTCTGGGCGTTAGGCCCGGCCCAGAGCAACATATTCGCTATGTCGCCGTTGGATGTGTTGCCCGCCGTAGCCGCAGTAAGCTGAACTGTGCTGTTGCTGTTGGGCTGAAAACTGCCGCTGGCAAAATAGAGCGTCACGCCCAGTCCGCCTGTGCATCCTGTACATGTCATCGACGTGTTGCTGTCCAGCACGATGGACCCGCCCATGTAGTAAAGGCCGGGAGAAAGGTTGATGGTCTGGTTCGAGTTGACGTTGAAGCCATTCGGATAGTAGCCCGGCTGCAGCGTCTCCCCGTTGCTCGGCGTTTGCGTATTGGTTGTGGAAATAGCCGGCTGGGTGGGCGGCGTCATGCCTGCCAGCGGATCCTTCTGCGCCGTGTTGGTGTGTGTCGGCTGTGTCTGTCCGCCGCCCAGCGTCCAGGTGCAGGTCTTATTGCAGTTGTTCGGACTCCACGATCCGTAATAAAGGAAAGTCGAAGCTGTTGCGCTGTCGTTGGTGTTGGTTTGAAGATTCCCACTGTCGTAAATGCCGCAATTCGTCAAATTAATATTTGAATTGGAGTTGTATTCGATCGATTTCGCGTAAATGCAATAGCCGCCGCCGGTGTTGAGGTAATACGCCTCGCCTGCTTCGGCGCGCGCCATCAGGTTGAACACCGGAATCCCGAAAAGCTTGCCGAAGAACGTGCTTTGCGGCTCGGTTAGAACAACCTCTGTCATATTCGTGTTGCCGTTGTTCGGGTCGCTTGTCCCCAGCACGCACGGAGCGACATTGATAATCATGGCCAGCCCCGTCGAGCTGGAAACACTGCATTGATTCGTCGCCGGCGTGACTGTCGCACTGGTTATGCCGTCCTCAATCAATGCCTGCTCGGCCGCTGTTTCCATGGTGGAGCAGACCGACTTATTGCAGTTGCCGATCTCCAGCCCAGCCGCGATCGCGGCCGCGTCGGCTGCGGTCTGCAGCTGAACCTGTCTGTAATGCATGTAACCCACATCCACAGCCACGGCCATGCCCGCCATCAGCATGGCCATGCAGATGGCGCCGAGCATCAGCGCCTGGCCGCATTCGTCATTCACGATTTGCCACAAACGCCCGGCAGTCCTCATTGCTCACCTCTTCCAGTGCACTTCGAAAACGCCCGGTTCTGTCGCGCCGTGCAATGCCGCGCGCAGCGGTCTACCGGCCTCTTTTCAGTTGCTGCAGGAACCGCTCAAACTCTTTCCGGTCGGCTCCCATCGCCGGCCCGTTGCCCGCTTGCTTGCCGTTCCTGTCGTCGGCCAGCACGAACTGCAATCCCACGCCGTCGTGGCCCCAGCGCACGGCGCGCGACAAGACCGCGATCGACCGCTCCGCCAGCTCCTCGCCGCCATCGGTCCGCTGCAGAATCATCAGCACCAGCGTGCCCGGATACCACCGCTCCTCGGTGATGACATACAGCCCCGATGAGCTGATGTCGCGGATCCCGTGCGGCTCGGGCGCTGCTCCGTTCCAGTAGTAGGCGGCCAGCCCCGGCGCGGCCTCGCGCGGCGCCCTGCGCGGATCCGGCGACCACCAGCGCTCCAGCCACTTTCGCGGGGCGCGCGGCGTCCGCGCTTCCGGCTTGGCCAGCCCCATTACGTGGTGCTGCGCGGCTCCCTGCCGCTGCTCGGGCCGCAGCTCGAGCTCCAGCATTCCCGGGCCCCCGCTCCACAAAGGCTCCTCGCGCAACAGCGCCGCGCTCTCCACCTGCATGACGCTGCGCCCGCTCGCCAGCTTTTCCAGCCGGTTCTCCATCTCTTCTGCTGCGCACACCACCAGCTGATCGCCGGTCTGCGTCTGCGACGAATAGATCGAATGCGCCGGCAGCACCAGCACGCTCGCCGCCTTCGCCCCCGCCGGCTTTCGCCGGGATGTGGCGTAGGATTCAACCGCATCCAGCACCCGGCCCTCTTCGTCCAGATACAGCACGTCAAGCGGGGCCGGCAGCTCCGGCTCGGGAAGACTGCGGAAGGGAGCGATCCATAACCCTTCGCCCGATCTGAGCCCCAGCGCTTTTATCCGTTCGGCCAGCGCCGCATGGGCAAGGTCAGCGCCCACTACCTCGAGGCCGAGGAAACATTCGCGGGTTTGGTTGTAGGCGCACAGCTTGCGCGCTTCCATGCTTCCTCTCTTCTCTATCGCAAAGGGCCCCGCAGCAGTTTCCGGGCGAGCCACGGCAACCTGCTCATGAACCGGGATCGTCCAGAGGTCTTCGTCGCCGGCTGTCTGCGCGATTGCTGCTTCCATCGTCCGCATCGGGAACTCCTCACGCCGTCTTTCCCGGCATGGATGCCTGAAAAAAGACGCAACTTCCCGTTTCTGTTTTCTCGCTCGCCGGCCCGCCAATTCAGGCAGGGCCAATAGCCGCGAGTTCGAAAGTTCGATCTGCCGCGCAGCCGGCAGCGGCCGCGCGGCCTCGATTGTTGAGCCGCTTTACTTCACTCTCGTGCGACGGCGCTGGATGACCACGCCCAGAATCAACACGAACAGAACTCCAGCAACAACCCGAATAATTGTGGTTTCCATTGATTTTTCCTTTCCCCTTTGCACTCCTGTTTGTCTTCGTTCGTTTTTCCGTACCGGCGCCATTGCCCAGGGGCGGCTTCCGGCCGAATTCTTCGCTGCGGCCGGCCCCCTTATTTGGCGCGTGTGCGGCGCCGCTGCACCAGAAGGCCCAGCACAATGATGAACAGTGTTCCGGCCAGTATCCGGACCATCATCGTTGGTTCCATCGATATCCTCCCCCCTCAATCGCTCGCTAGTGTCCGAGCAACTGTTTGAATGCGTCCATCATTAAAATGGCCGCCGGCCCCAGCGTGACTACGAACAAGGCCGGGAAAATGAACAAGACCAGAGGAAAGACCAGCTTGACCGAGGTCTTCGCCGCCTGTTCCTCAACATGCTGCACGCGCTGCGTCCGCAGGGTCTCCGAGTGTACGCGCAGCGTTCTGGCGATGCTGGTTCCCAGCTGTTCGGCCTGCACCAGCATCGACACCAGGTTGCGCAAGCCCTCTTCGTCGGTGCGTTCGGCCAGGTTTCTCCATGCGTCGGACCGCGCCCGGCCTGCGCGCTGCTCCAGCACCACCATGCCCAGCTCGTCGCACAGATCCGGCTGCGCGGGCTTCAGCTCCTCTGCCGTACGCATTGTTGCCTGATCCAGGCTCAGTCCCGCCTCCACACAGACCACCATCAGGTCCAGCACGTCGGGCAGCCCCTTGCGGATCCGCTTCTGCCGGGCCTTGATCATCTTGCCCAGCCAGAAGTCCGGCGCGATGAAACCGATGCCCAGACAGGCGCCGTAGATGAAGAACGCATCCGACTTCGCCAGGCCGCTCACAAGCACCAGGGCGCACAGCGCCAGCGGTACCAGCACCTTGCAGCCGTAGAAAGTCTTCACCGCCTGTTCGGACCGGTAGCCGGCGCGAATCATCCGCAGCTGCATGACCGAGACTTCTTCTTTGCTCTTGGGCACCACCTTGTCCAGCTGCTCCATCACGGTGCCCAGCGAAGACTTCGTCTGCTCGAGCTTCTCAGCCAGGTTCTTTTTCTTCTTCGGCTCGGGATGAATCACTTCCTGAATGCGGGCGAGCATGGTTTCGCGATAGAACATGATCAGCCCGATGCTTGCCGCCAGGAGAAAGACCGCGCAGAAACTCAGAATCACGATCAGCATGAAAGTCCGCCTATACGTCGATATCCACGATCCGGTTGATCACGAATCCGCCCAGCACTGTCAGTCCCGCCGAGGCCCATATCAGCTTGATGCCGATGTCGCGATGCCACAGGACGCTCATCATCTTCGGGTTTGCGAAATACATCGCGATGCCCAGAAATACGGGCACCAGAGTCAGCACCCAGCCCGTCATCCGGCCCTGCGCTGTGTGCGTTTTGATCTCCCGCTTCAGCCGGTAGCGTTCGCGGATGAGATTCGAGGTTTTGTCCAGAACTTCGGCCAGATTGCCGCCGCTCTCTTTCTGGATCATGATGGCCGTCGATACCATGCGCAGGTCCTGCAGCGGTACGCGCGCGGTCAGGTTGTCCAGCGCGGCCTTCATCTCCAGGCCGTAGTTCTGCTCTTCGAAGCAGATCCGGAATTCGGGGCCGACCGGGTCCGAGCACTCGCGCGCCACCAGTCCCATGGCGGCTACCAGGCTGTGGCCGGCGCGCAGCGCGCTCACCATCAGGTCCAGCGCTTCGGGCAGGCCCGCCTCGAACTTGTTGAACCGCCGGCTGCGCTTGAACAGCAAAAAGCCGATGGGCGAGGCGCCCAGCAGCAGGCCGACGCCCAGCGCCGGCAGCAGCACGCCGAATTTGATGATGATCAGGCTTGCGGGAACGACAAAAAGGGCCGACGTCATCGCCAGCAGACGGCCCGGGCTCCAGTCCACCGCGGCCTGACCCAGCAGCCGGCGCACGTGGGGCGCCAGCTCCAGTTCGCGCAGCTTGCGGTTCAGCCAGGGAATGCTGCTGAGCGTCTCGTCTTTGCGCAGATCGATGACCAGCTCATGAACTTCGTTGGATTCTGCCCGGATCGCAGAGTCCAGCGTCGCCAGCGCCTGCCGCTCGCTTTTCGACGGCAGCAGCGAGCTGGCAATCAACGGCAGCGCGATTGCCGCAAATACGCCGCAAAACGTGAATACGATAATCAGCAGCACGCTTCTGGCCTCCGTTCTCTCAACCTTTCTGCCCTCGTCTCTCTGCCGGCGTCCTTGCCGCCTGGCGCATCGGTCAGTTGACCGGCGTTTCCTTCTCGAACAGGGTCGGCGGCAGAATCATCCCCGCCACCCGCAGCCGGTCGACGAATCGCGGCCGGATGCGCGTCGGCACAAAGGCTCCGATCACGCGCCCTTCCGGGCTGATGCCCTTCTTCTCGAACTTGAAGATCTCCTGCATGCTGATCATGTTTTCTTCCATGCCGGTGATCTCGGCGATGGAGGTGATCTTGCGCGAGCCGTCGCTCATGCGGTGAGCCTGCACGATGATGGTGATGGCCGCCGCAATCTGCTGCCGCACCGATTTCTCCGGCAGGTTCATGTTGCTCATCGCGACCATCGATTCGAGACGCGCAATCGCGTCGCGCGGGGTGTTGGCGTGGATCGTCGCCATCGAACCCTCGTGGCCGGTGTTCATGGCCTGCAGCATGTCGAAGGCCTCTTCGCCGCGCACCTCGCCCAGGATGATGCGGTCGGGCCGCATGCGCAGGCTGTTGATCAGCAGTTGCCGCTGGCGGATTGCGCCCTGGCCCTCGATGTTCGGCGGCCGCGTCTCCAGGCGCACGATGTTCTCCTGCGCCAGCCTCAGTTCGGCGGCGTCTTCAATGGTTACCAGCCGCTCGTTGTTGGGTATCGACTGCGACAGGATGTTCAGCAGCGTCGTCTTGCCGGCGCCCGTGCCGCCGGCGATCAGGATGCTGATCCGAGCCCGCACCGCCGCCTGCAGCACTTCCATCATCTCCGGCGAGATGCTCTTGTTCTGCACCAGCTGGTTGCCGGCGATAGGGCCGGTGCCGAAGCGGCGGATCGACACCGAGGGTCCATCCAGCGCCAGCGGCGGAATGATGGCGTTGACGCGCGAGCCATCCGGCAGGCGCGCATCCACCATCGGCGAAGACTCGTCCACGCGCCTGCCCACGCGCGAAACAATGCGATCGATAATCTGCAGCAGGTGCCGGTCGTCGCGGAAGCTGGTGTTCACGCGCTGCAGCAGGCCGCCTTTTTCCACGAAGACGTGATCCTTGCCGTTGACCAGGATGTCGGAGATCTTCGGGTCGCGCAGCAGCGGCTCAAGCGGGCCCAGCCCGAAGACTTCATCCAGCAGGTCGGACTGAATCCGCTCCTGCTCGTCGTAGTTCAGCGGAACGCGCTGGCTGGCCATGATCTCCTTTACGATTCCGGAGACCGCCTGCCGCGCCTGCGCCGTATTGACCCGCGACAGCTTCTCGAGATCCAGCTTCGAGATCAGCGTCTTGTGTATTTCCGCTTTATATTTGTCCAGACTTAACAGTTCCACGTACAACCTTCCTGAAAATGCGATTCAAAACCGTTTCCGCCGTTATCCGGCGCTCATGCCGGCAGCGAAAGAAAAAACCCTCGTCCCTCAGCCGAACAGGCCCAGGCCCTTCTTTTTCCCCTTCGATCTGCCCTCGTCTTCCTGCGGCGGATTCACGGCGCACGCCATCTGCCGGATGGTCCTGGCCACCTGCGAATCGCCCAGCGCCAGCGGCGTCGCATTGATCTGCATCTTGCGCAGGAGCGCCTGGTCGTTGGGAATCTTCCATTGCGCCGGCCGCGTCAGCGCCCGCCGGATATGCTCCTCGCCGATGCCCAGCGATTTCTCGAAGCAGTTCAGCACGATTTCGAGCTTCGGGACGAACGGACTGGCGGGCCGAAGCGAATCCTCTCCGGTCCCCTCCGAGGCCATATGCGCGAACACCTGGCTGATCAGCCGGTTCGCATTGCGCAGCTCCGGAATTCCCGCCTGGGTCACCAGGTACACCGCTGTGGCCTCGTCGTACAGCGCCTTGTGTTCCGGGTTGATCCGCGAGCCCATGTCGACAACGACGTTATCGAATTGCCGGCGCGCAACCATGAGCAGCCGCTCCAGCGCTTCGCAGTCCGGCTCGGTGTACGGGTACTTGCCCGGAGCCGCCAGCACCGAAACGCCGGAGCTGTGCTCCACCACCAGCTTCTGCAGGAACTCTCCGTCCAGGCGCTCGACCGCCTGCAGCGCGTCGACGGTCGAAAACTGCGAGACGATTCCCAGGTTCAGCGCCGCATCGCCCAGCGGCAGGTTGAGGTCGATCAGCAGCGTCTTCTGCTCCGGCTGCTGCGCCAGCGCCACCGCGAAATTGCAGGCCAGAGACGTTACTCCGACCCCGCCCTTGGCTCCCACAAAGACCAGCAGCTTTCCTTTTTTCCTGGCCAGCGGCGCCGGTTGCAGGCGGGCGACGCGCGCCAGCGCGTCGCCTACTTCCGACTGCGAAAACGGCGTTTCGAAAAACTCCCGCGCACCAGCCCGCATGCAGCGCACCAGCAGGTCATGGTTGGCCGTGGCCGAATACGCCATTACCGTTGCCTGGCCCAGGGCGCCGATGCGCCTGATCAGGTCGAGCGCGTAATCGCTGTCGCCCTCCAGGTCGATCAGCGCAATGTTGTACTGCTCGTTGACCAGCCGCGCCAGGTCGGTCTCCCCGGCCGACGAAAATGTAGAGAACTGCCGCACCATGCAGCCCTGCTGTTCGGAGAACGCCCGGACCGCCTCTGCCCGCCGGTCGGGGTTCGGGCCGATCACCGCAATCGCCAGCTCGACTGCTGCAGATGTCTGGGAGGGGGAGACAAGATAAGGCGCCGCCGGCACTTTCTGCGGCCCGCTCTGCGGCGCCGCACTGCCGTCGAACGAGTAAAGCGGCGATTCGAATTCCGGTTGCGCGTTCGACATTCTTTTCTGTCCCTTGTTTCAACGAATGGTTCAACGAGCTAAAAACGAAAGCAATGTTCCGATCGCAATGGCCGGGGCGTAAGGCATCTTGCGCCGCGGCCGGGAGGCTTTCTCGCCGGATTCCGGTTCCGGCCCGGATCCTGGCCCCGCGTCAGCCGCGCGCTCCCGATATCGCCGGGCACCGGTCACAATCAGGCTCCCCGTGTCCTCAAGCAACTCCCTGGCAAACCCGCTCGACAGGGCCCAGCTCATCGCCATCAGCCCGCCCACGAGCGCGGTAAGAATCATTGCAATCAGCAACTGTCCGGGCCCGGTCCAGGCGCCGATGGCCGCGCACAGCTTTACGTCGCCGGCTCCCATTCCGCCCAGCCAAAATAGAATCCCGTAGGCCAGAAGACCCAAAGCCATTCCTTCCGCGCTTTGGCCGAGGCCCCGCCAGCCATGCAACCACCCGCAAACCGCAAAACCTGCCGCCAGAAATGGTCCCGTCAGCCAATTCGGAATGCGCCGCCACTTCAGATCCGTGGTAACGGCCACGGCCAGCACGGCCACCATTGGCCACCATGCGAACGAGTGCATAGCCTGGCGCATCTGCGACGCTCCCTTCTGGCCCGGGCAGGCGGGACCACCATAAACAAGGCAATTGCCCGGCCAAAGAGGCGCAGCAGAAAAACTTATTGAATTCAGGCATTTATCCGAGCGCTGCGGGGCCACTGTA
Organism: Occallatibacter sp.; assembly: GCA_035294185.1. Lineage (GTDB taxonomy): Bacteria > Acidobacteriota > Terriglobia > Terriglobales > Acidobacteriaceae > Telmatobacter. The sequence continues at coordinate 15,678 of DATGLJ010000189.1, forward strand.
CACGCCTGTTTACTCCTGGCGTCCGGCAGTGAAGCTCCGTATACACACTTCGGGGAGCATTTCGGGGGCGGGATGGGCAGGGCATACCTATAGTGCTGCACCCGGCGGTAATGGCCCGTTTGAAGGGTACGGGCTTAAGCCCGTACATCAGTCAGGCAAAATGCCTTCGGGCTTCAGCCCCGCAGGCAATGCAAGCTCAAACTGACCCGCTACCGCACTGGGGAGACCGGTCCATACTTTGGTAATCTGGACTCAATTACCCAGGGTCCCCTATCTTGGCACCAACGTTACACAGCTGAGATGGACTTGGGAGTTGCCTGATCTCGTTCTCGGGAATCTCGTGTTGTCTCGGCTTGGGGATGAAGTCAGCAGTCCCGCCAACAAATAAGTAATCAGTCAGCATCGCGCCCGGAACTCGGGTTGGGTTCCTCAGGGGCTTTTTGTGCTCTATTCCGTCTGCGGATGGCTCAGGTTGTCCGGATGCAGAGGAATGATTGCAGCTTTGTTCACTCCCGGCGGGCGAGATTTTATTTGGCCTTAGAAGAACAGTATTTTCAGGGCCTTCGGGCCCGGCAGAAGAAAACAGAAGCTGGACCTAAACCGCCGATTTCTGGCTAACGAAGATGGGTTCTGCATCCCGGGGGGATTTCCGAAGGGATCCGGAAAGGGATTCGGGACCGGCGGCAACGACAGACAGGCGAGAGAGGAAGCTCGCATAACCATGATTACTATCGGACTATATTCGGAAGACCGGACCCTGCAACCGCTTCTTTCTTCGGCCCTCGGCAAGGATTTCAAAGTGCTCCTTGAGTCGGACGGCGAGGGGATGGACGAGCTCATCCGGGCCGGTGGCTGCGAGGTCATGATTCTCGACCTGCACTCCGGGCTTCGCAGCGCTCTTCAGCCGCGCATCATTGCCGCCCAGCGCCTCATCGCTTCGCAGGTTCCGGCCATCATCATGGCCGATGACAGTCTCCGCTCCACCGCTTTCGAGCTGGTCCGCTCCGGCGCCTTCGCCTATTGCCGCCGTCCGCCTTCGATCCGCGACCTGAAGACCATGCTCAGCCGGGCAGCCGAAACCAGCACGCTCAAACGCCAGGTCACCGGAGCGTCCCGCAATACCGAAGACCCCGGCTGCTGCGATGCCCTCATCGGCTCGAGCGCGCAGATGCAGCGCGTCTACCAGCTTGTCCGCAGCGTCACCAACCTCAACGCCGCCGTCTTAGTCACCGGCGAAAGCGGCACCGGAAAGGAACTGATCGCCCGCGCCATTCACAACCTGGGCGCTCGTTCAAGCAAGCCTTTTGTCGCCGTCTCCTGCGGCGCGATCCCCGAAACCCTTATCGAGGCCGAGCTGTTCGGCCATGAGAAAGGCGCCTTCACCGGAACCGTGGGGGCGCGCGAGGGCTATTTCGAGCAGGCCGCCGACGGCACGCTCTTCCTCGACGAAATCGGCGACCTGAGCCTCTTCACCCAGGTCAAGCTGCTGCGCGTGCTCCAGCAGATGGAGTTCAGCCGGCTCGGTTCGAGCAAGCTCATTCCTCTGCGCGCCCGGCTCATCTTCGCCACGCACCGCGATCTGGCCAAGCTCGTCGCAGAAGGCAAATTCCGCCAGGACCTCTACTACCGCATTAACGTCATGCGCATCGAGTCCCCGGCCCTGCAGGATCGCGCCGAAGACATTCCGTCGATCGCCAACCACTTTCTGCGCCGCTACTCCGAGGCATTCCAGAAGCCTATGGAGGCAATCGAGCCCGAAGCCATGGCCATGCTGGAGAACTACTCATGGCCCGGCAACGTGCGCGAGCTTGAGAACGTCATGCAGCGGGCCATTATTCTCGCGCCCGGCCGCACGGTCCGCGCCGCTGACCTCAGCCTCACGCCCGGCGAAGAGGAGCCAGCGGACGATCTGGACGACGTCGTCAACATCGGCGATTACCAGCCCGCCAGCACCTTCGAGCGGCAGCTTCAGGAGTACAAAGTCCGCCTCGCCATCGCCGCGGTGCGCGAGAACAAGGGAAATAAGACGCTCGCCGCCCGCCGCCTGGGCATCTCACGCGCCTACCTTCACCGTCTCATCCGTCTTGCCGAGCCCGAAGCCCCGCTCTTCGGGCAGGAACTGCAGCAGACGGCGCTTGCGTAGGCAGGGCAGTTTATAGTTCATAGTTCAAAGATTCACGATCCTCCGCAATTGAAAGAGCTCGCACCCAAAGCGGGCTCTTTTTTTGCGCGGACGCAGACCCAATCGCTCTGGAAGGACCGGCCGCCGCCTCTGCTGCGGGCCGCGCCTGCGGAAACTCGGTCGTCAGTTGGAAGGGCACGGCCCTGAGCCCGTACATCAGTCAGGCAAAATGCTTCCGGGCTTCAGCGCCGGGGGGAAGGCGATTTCAAACTGACCCGCTACCGGAAACTCCGGAACGCCATCGAGCGCCGTAGAACTCCTCCGGCTACGTGTGCCGGTTGTAGGCAGGGGGCCCAGCCATGACCATTCCGCTCTTCTGCCGCCCGTGGATATACCAGCAGAGCCACGAGCTTTCGTGCGCCTCGGCATCTTCCGGCGCGGTCAGGTTGCGGTACTGGAGATTCCCGTAGAGGAAGATTTTCTCTTCCCACTTCTCGATCCGCTCCAGCTGCTCTCGGCTCTCGGCTACGCGCTGCACATCGGCGCGGCTGAAGGCTGCAATCTCAGTCGACTCGCCCGGCAGCAGGATCATGGGATCGGCCGGAGCCACCGGTTCTTTCCGATAGACCGGCGCAGCGGGCAGGCGCTCCTCATCGACTGCGATTATCACCTCGTCCACCATTCGCAATACGCGCGCCGGACCGCGTCCACGGTTGGTCGCCACCACCGAGAACCCATTCTCGATCGTCTGCGAAGGCCGTACGCTCATCAGGATCCATGGCCGCTCGGCGCGGGTGATCGCCTGCGCATACGTAAGCGCCGCGTGCGCCGTTTGGGCCGCGGCCTGCGCCGTCTCCTCGGCGTAGCGCGTTTGCCGCTCGATCTTGCGCAGCAGCGCAAGCGCCATCAGAATGGCTGCGTATCCCAGCGCCGCAAGCACAAGATTCGCCGCCCAGGCAACGCGCTGCTGCCATGTCCACGGCGCAGGAGCCGGAGCCGGCGTTGCAATCGAAATGTGCTGCGGCTGAAGATCGCATGAGCCGTCCGCGCACTGGCCGGCCGGATTCGGCGTCTCCGGCTGCGAGATTTGCGGCCGCGCCGCCGATGGATGCGCGGCGCCGGCCGGCTGCACCGCGGCGTTGGGCCGCGCCGCCTGAGGGTAAACCACAGCCGGCAGCATCGCAACGCAGAACCACAGTCCGGCGCGCGCAGCTTTCTTCTGGATCATGGCGCCACTCTATCACAAGGCAATGCGCTGCGCGGCCCTGCCTGCAATCCCGTCTACGCGGATTTTTATCGCGTCTGGCGCATGCGCGGCGGACTGCGCAATATCTGCGGCGGCGCAGAGAACGCCTCCAGCCGCCTCCGGCTGCCTCGGCGATGCATGGAGAATGCAGATCCGCGCTGCCCCGGCGCCGGCCTCCGGCCGGCGCTCTCTACTGCGAATTCTTTTCGCTGTGGGAGAACAACGGAATGTGGAAGGGTTCCTCGGCCGTCGCCTGCTTTTTCTGCTTGCCGCTGGCCTCTTCGCGCAGAATCGTGCGCTGCGAGTTGATGCACACCCAGCCGCCGTGGGTCCGCTCGAAGACGTGCGTGAACACGCCCTTTTCCTCGACCGGATGCGATCCCGAGGTATGCCGCAGCGAGTAGGTGCCGTTGGCCACTGCGATGTCGCCCAGCATGCGCACCGTGATCACTTTCTGCGTCAGCCACAGCCATTTGTCCTGGCCGCTGATGACCTGCACCACCTGCTGATTGCGGGTAGTGATGTCCCCGTTGGCCGCCACATCGACGAATAACGGCGACAGCACGTTTTCAAGGCCGTACTGGTCGTGCTGGTTGACGGCGTTCGACCAGGCATCTTCGATCTTCTGGAACTGCTGCACGGCTGTGCTGGCGGTGGTGGTCACATCCGGCGCCGCAGGAGCCGGACTGCTCGGCGCGGCGCCTTGCGCCTGAGCGCAGATGGAGAAAGCGAATACAGCGAAACAAGCAAGGGAACGGTTCATCGAAGCAGCCTATTCTCCACGGAACAGGAACAATGTTGATTCCATCATAGCTCCTGTACCATGCTCCCGGACTGCCGGCTAGCGGATCAGTTTGAAGGGTGCGGGCTTGAAGCCCGCAGATCAGCGGTGCGGGCGGGGCGCGTCTGGATTGCGCCGGTTTCCGCGCAACCGGAGGGAGCTCGCCGAAGGCTCGGCCATGCATGGTAGCCTGACCTGTTGCGTTCGCTTGTACTCCATTCGATTTCAGGAGCAGCCGGCTTTCATGCAGTCCACTCATCCCGCGCACTTTAACCTGGTCGCTGCGGCTCACGCAGCGATGATCGAGAATGGTTTTCAGCCGGATTTTCCTGCCGGAACCGACACGCAACTGGCCGAAATCGTCGCGCAGCCGGCCGTCGAGCCGTCGGCCGAAATCCGCGATCTGCGCAATCTTCTCTGGTCTTCGATTGACAACGACACCTCCAGGGATCTCGACCAGATCGAGTGGGCCGAGCAACTGGCCGACGGCCGCATCCGCGTGCTGGTCGGCGTGGCCGACGTGGACGCGCGCGTGCGCAAGGGAACCGTGATCGACGCGCACGCGCAGAGCGAAACCACGTCGGTGTACACCGGTGTCAGGGTTTTTCCCATGCTGCCCACAGAGCTTTCCGAGGGCGCGACATCGCTCAATGAAAACGAAGACCGCGCCGCTATCGTCATCGAGATCTGCGTGGATGCCGACGGGACGGCGAGCGAGGGCAAAGCCTATCGCGCCATTGTGCGCAACAAGGCGCAGCTTGCTTACAACAGCGTTGGCGCGTGGCTGGAGGGCCGCGGCGCGCCGCCGCCCAAGGTTGCCGCCAGCGCCGAATTGGCCGCCCAGCTCAAACTCCAGGATGCCGCAGCCCGGCGTATGGTGGGCAGCCGCTTTCAGCATGGCGCGCTCGATCTCGAAACCGTCGAGACGCGGCCCGTGCTCCATGGCAACCACGTAGTTCAGATTGCCAGGCTTGAGAAGAACCGGGCGACCTCGCTGATCGAAGAGTTTATGGTTGCGGCCAATGGCGTGATCGCGCGCACGCTCGGCGATGCCGGAGTCGCTTCCATTCGCCGCGTGGTGCGCACGCCAAAACGGTGGAACCGGATCGTGGAGCTGGCTGCCGGTCTCGGCGCTGCGCTGCCCCCCGAGCCGGACTCCAAATCGCTCAACGACTTTCTGCTGGTGCAGCGGCAGAAAGATCCCGATCGCTTTCCCGATCTGTCGCTGGCGGTCGTCAAGCTGATGGGCCCCGGCGAGTACGTGCTGGTAAAGCCCAATGAGCCTTCGCCCGGCCACTTCGGCCTGGCCGTGGACGATTACACTCACTCCACCGCTCCGAACCGGCGCTTTCCGGATATGGTGACGCAGCGGCTGCTCAAGGCGCTGTTCGCCGGCCGGCCTCAGCCCTACTCCGGCGACGAGCTGAATGCAATCGCGCAGCGATGCACGCAGATGGAGGACGCTGCGCGCAAAGTGGAGCGCGAAATGCAGAAGCGCATCGCCGCCGTGGTGCTCGGAGCGCACATCGGACAGAGTTATCGGGCCATCGTTACGGGCGTGACGCCGCACGGCACGTTTGTGCGCGCTCTCGACCCGCATGTGGAGGGTATGCTGGTGCAGGGCGCCAAGGGGCTGGACGTGGGCGACAGGATCACAGTGAAGCTCGTCTCCACCGATCCCCAGCGCGGCTATATCGATTTCGCCGCTTAGCCCTGCCGGGGCTTTTGATCCCTACAGCCGGACAGCGCTGCTCCCATTCCGGGACGCGGATGCAGGAATGCGTTGTAAGTAGAGAACCAGGGAGTGAAGAACAAGGCGCCATTTTGCGTCTGCTGAAGCGGAAACCGCGTCTAATCAATCAGCAATACGTCTGTAAAAGACGGCGGGCCAATGCCGGGCTTGTCATCTGGATAAGCTTTGCCGGATAAGCGTGGATAAACGGCCGGGATGAGCCTGCCGAAAGAATTTACGAATCATGTGCCGGTTCTGCGCCAGGCTGCGAAACCGGCAGCAGAAAATACTGAACGAATGAGGAGTGGATGCGAACTTTTTCTTTCTTTTTCATGCTCATGCTCGTGCCCGGCATTGTATTGTCCGGCGCGCCGTCGCAGGCCCGCGCGCAGGCGGCGGATTCCGGTCAGGCAGTGACAGCAATGGCAGGTTTACCCCAGGCGCCGGAGCCGCAGAGCCCGCAGCAACAGCAAAGCAATGATCGGCAGCACAGCCAGCCGGACGCCCCGCCGGCCGGCGCCAAGATCGAAGCGCACAAACCGCCGCCGCAGCCCAAGCGGATTCTGGGCATGATGCCAAACTATCGGGCCGTCAGCGCGGGCGAGCTTCCGCCGCCGCCTACGCCGCGGCAGGCCTTCAAGATCGCCACGCAGAACAGCTTCGATTACTCGTCGTTTATTTTTGTCGGCATTACATCGCTGCTGGCCGAGGGATCGAATGCCCATCCGCAGCTCGGCAAGGGCGTTCCCGGGTTCTGGGCTTACAGCTGGCGCGGGTTTGTTGACAAAACCGATGGCAATTACTGGGTTATCTGGGCCCTTCCCTCGGTGCTGCATGAGGATGAGCGCTACTATGCCAGGGGCGAGGGAGGCATCATGAGCCGCGGTATTTACGCCGCGACCCGCGTGCTGATCACGCCAAACTACAAGGGCAGGAATACATTCAACGCATCGGAGATTCTGGGCCGCGGCGTCGCCAACGCCATCTCGCTCTCCTATTACCCGAGTCAGACGCAGACCGCCGGAGCCTTTGCCCAGAAATACGGCTATGCCATCGGGCGCGATGCGCTCACCAATACGTTTCGCGAGTTCTGGCCGGATATCGATGCGCATCTCATCCACCGGCATCGCTGATCCGCGCCGGACTGCGGGCATCTAACTCTTCCTTGCGGTTTTCCGGTGAAGACATGCTGGTAAAACTCTGCGCAATCGGATTTATGCTTGCGGCAGTTCCGGCGCTTGCTGCGATTCCGGCTTCGGCGCAGCGGCCGGCGCGGCTATCGCGGGCGGATGCCGCCGTCGCCGCAATCCCCGATGCGCCTGAGCCGCAGTCAGACGCCGCGCCGGGGCAGTCTATGCAAATGGCAAATGCCGAATCGGCGCAGGATCCGGCGTCCGCACAGACTGCGGGACAGAGCAGCTCCCGGAGCGGAAGCTCGAGCGCGCAGCCAGCTTCCGCTCAGCCGCAGCCGGCTGCGCAAAAGAGCCAGCGGCAGATGGCCGACGAGCAGCTCAGGGCCGAGGAGAAGCAGCGCATATTGGGCATTGTTCCCACCTTCAACACAACCTACATCAACAACGCGGCCAGCCTGACCGCAGGGCAAAAAATGCAGCTCGCCTTCCGGTCGGCGGTCGACCCGTTCACCTTCGGAGCAGCTTTCCTGGTGGCCGGTCTGCACGAGGCGTTCGATCAGGACAGAGGTTTCGGCTGGGGCCCCGAGGGCTACTTCAAGCGCTCCGGCGCGGCCTATCTCGACGCCTTCAACGGCACGATGATCGGCAACGGCATTCTGCCCTCCATCTTCCGCCAGGATCCGCGGTATTTCCGGCTCGGACACGGCAGGTTCCGACATCGATTTCTCTATGCCATGGCCAGCAGCTATATCTGCAAGCACGACAACACCGGCAGATGGGAGCCGAACTATTCGAACGTCGGCGGCAACATCGTGGCCGGCGCCATCTCCAACCTGTATTACCCATCGACAAACTCCGGATGGGGGCAGACCATCAGCACCGGCATGATCGTTACGGCCGAAGGCATGGTCGGCGGTGTGTTTCAGGAGTTCTGGCCCGACCTCTCGCGCAGATTTCTGCACCAGGACCCGACGCACGGCCTCGATGCCCAGGCTGCCGAGCGGGATAAGGAACAGAAGCAGGAAGAACGAGAGCAGAAGCAGGCGGCGCCTTCGAAATAAAGCTGCACCTGCCTCCCTCTGCCCGGAGCAACTCGTCACTTCGGCTTCCGCCATCCAACGGATCAGGACTTCGCGCCCGTAGCCGGGCAGGGGCTGCTATTGGTAGCCTTTACCTTTGAACACGGAGCGAATACCGGAAACATGTCCCAGTACCAGGTGAAATTTGGCACCGACGGATGGCGCGGCGTCATCGCCGACGACTTTACCTTCGCCAACGTCCGGCTCGCCGCCCAGGCCATCGCCGCCTACGTCCATGCCCACGAGGACCCGGCCCGGGGCCTTTGTATCGGCTACGACACGCGGTTCGGCTCGAAGGCCTTCGCCCGCGCCTGCGCAGAGGTTGTCTCTGCTGCCGGCATTCCCGTCCTGCTGGCCCATGCCGTCACGCCCACGCCGGCGCTCAGCTATGGGGTGCGCGCGCGCCGGGCCGCCGGCGGCATCATGATCACCTCTTCGCATAATCCCGCGCAATGGAACGGCGTAAAGTACAAGGCGAGCTACGGCGGCTCGGGCAGGCCGTCGATCATGGCGCAGATCGAAAGCTATCTCGGCAAGCCCGCGCCGCGAGCGGCTAAACCCGCCGCCATTACGGAAACCGACTTTCTGCCGCCGTACCTGGCGGCTATCAAGAGCTTTGCCGACCTGGGCCTCATCGCCAGATCCGGCATGAAGTTCTGTATCGACTCGATGTACGGCGCCGGCGGGACGATTCTCTCCGCCATCTTCACGGAGCTGGGCGTCGACAACATCGCCATCCGCTCGAATCCCGATCCGCTCTTCCCGGGGATCAATCCCGAACCGATCGAGCCGCACATCCGCGCGCTGGGCGAAGCAGTAGTGGCCCACGGCTGCGATGCCGGCTTAT
>DATGLJ010000190.1:0-6008 GCA_035294185.1 Occallatibacter sp.
TGGCAATATCTTCCGCTTCTGATGCAGGTGCTATTTGCGCTGTTACTCGGCGTGGGCCTGGTGGCCGCTTCGCGGCTCATTGGCCGCCGCCGCTACAACGCCGTCAAGCTCTCCACCTACGAAAGCGGGATCGAGCCAGTAGGAGATGCGCGCGGCCGTTTCAGCGTGCGTTTTTACATGGTGGCCGTGATCTTCATCCTGTTCGATGTGGAAGCGGTCTTCCTGATGCCCTGGGCCGTGATTTACCGCAAGCTGCCTGAAATCACCGGCTCACGGCTGTTCGGCTTCTGGGAGATGCTGGTCTATCTCGGTTTTGTCGCCGTCGGTCTCTACTACATCGTCCGCAAGGGCATTCTCGACTGGAGCAAGGACAGAGCGGGCCTTTGAAATTTCATCGGATGTCCGATTCCGGTTCGGACGCACTTAAAAACAGACCTTTCTTTGAAGAAGGCGGACAGATTGAATGACTGAAGTTGCACCAACGCAAGCTGCAACGCTGCTGGGCAGGCAAGCCGTCGTCGATGCGATGGGCGATCACCCCGCCATCCGGGCCCTGCTGGCCTGGAACCCGGAGGCTCTCACCGACGCAAAATTCGATCGCAGCGAGCTGACGCTCACCGTTCCGCCCGAGCTTATCCGCGGCGCCTGTTCGGCGCTGCGCAGTGCCGGCTACAACTTCTTCGACGACCTGACGGCCGTCGACTGGCATCCGGCTTCGCCGCGTTTTCAGCTCAGCTATCATCTGCTTTCGCACGGCATGAAGCAATATGTCCGGCTGCGCGTTCTGGTCGATGAGCCCGATCCGTCTGTTCCATCCATCACCCCGGTCTGGCCGGCCGCGAACTTTTTCGAGCGCGAGGTCTTCGACCTGTTCGGCATCCGTTTCGAAGAGCACCCCGACCTGCGCCGCATCATGATGCCCGACGACTGGAAGGGCCATCCCCTGCGCAAGGATTACCCGGTGGAGGGCTACCGCTGATGTCGTCCGTTCAAACCCCGGAGATCGCCAATCTCGGCGGCCAGCACATGGTCCTCAACATGGGCCCGCAGCACCCGGCCACGCACGGCGTTCTGCGCCTGGTGGTCGAAATCGACGGCGAAACCATCGTGCACGTGCGGCCGGAGATCGGCTACCTGCACACCGGCATCGAAAAAACCTGCGAAGCCAAGTTCTATCAGCAGGTGATTCCGCTGACCGACCGCATCAACTACCTCGATCCGCTCTCGAACAACCTGTGCTACTGCCTGGCGGTCGAAAAGCTGCTCGGCCTGGAGATTCCCGAGCGCGCGCAGTGGATCCGCGTGCTGCTCACCGAGCTCAGCCGCCTGAACTCGCACCTGATCTGGCTGGGCACGCACGCCATGGACATCGGCGCGCTCACCGTCTTCCTCTACACCTTCCGGGAACGCGAAGAGATCCTGCGCCTGTTTGAGGCCGTCGCCGGCCAGCGGATGATGACCAGCTACTTCCGCATCGGCGGCGTCTCGATGGAGCCGCCTCTCGGCTGGTTCGACCGCGTGCGGAAGTTCATCAGGACATTCCCCGAGAAGATCGACGAGTACTCGAACCTGCTCACCGGAAACCCCATCTTCATGAACCGGCTTAAAGGCGTCGGCTACCTGTCGCCGGAAGATGCTATCGCCCTCGGCGTCACCGGACCGCCGCTGCGCGCTTCGGGCATCGACTGGGACCTGCGCCGCGACATGCCCTACTCGGGCTACGAGAAGTTCCGGTTCAACGTGCCCACCTCCACGGCGTGCGACACCTGGGCGCGGTACGAAGTGCGCCTCATCGAGATGCGCGAGAGCACGAAGATCGTCGAGCAGGCGCTCGACGGCATGCCCGAGGGCGCATACAAGGCCGACGCTCCGAAGATCGTGCTGCCCGATCGCGAAAAGATGAAGACGCAGATGGAGGCGCTGATCCATCACTTCAAGATCGTCACCGAAGGCTTCCCGGTGCCCTCCGGCGAGGTCTACCAGGCCATCGAGTGCGGCCATGGCCAGGTGGGCTATTACGTTGTCGCCGACGGCACGGCCAAACCCTACCGCGTGCACATGCGCTATCCCTCGTTCGCCACGCTGCAGGCGCTCGAGACCATGGCCCGCGGCCGGCTCATTGCCGACCTGGTCGCCATCATCGGCTCGATCGACATCGTTCTCGGAGAGATCGACCGATAACGCCGTTTAGCGCGGGGCTTCGACCCCGAAGGAAAATAGCTTGGTCCAGAGCGTCCAGAACGAAAAACTGCGTCAGGACGAAAAGCTGTATGCCGAACTCTGGGTTTCGCTGGCTTCCCTGCTCCGCGGCTACACCGCCGCCCACGGTCTGAACGGCAACCGGCAGGCCACAATCGAGCTGGGCGAGGAAAAAATCATCGTCCGCCACGCGGAAAAGTGGCTCTGTCTTGAACGCTCCGGGGCACAAGTCGCCTGGACGCGCGAAAATGGAAGTGAGGGAAGGTTGGAATTGACCGAACAAGGACGTCTGCGCGCAGCCTCCCAGCAGGGAGCAGCCACGACGGAGGAAGACCTCGACATGGCCGCCGAAGCCTGGGCGCGGGAGCTGATGCAGGAGCAGGCGCGGTGATGGAGGAGCGATATCGATGAGCCCCAACAATACGAGCCCGGACAGCACTTCCATCTTTTCGCCGGCTCTCGCCAGCCGCTTCGACGAGCTGGTCAGGAAATATCCCGTCAAGCGCTCGGCGCTGGTGCCCATGCTGCTCTATGCGCAGGATGAGATCGGCTTCGTCTCCGACGCAGCCATTGCCGAGATCGCGCGCCGCCTGGGCCTGACCGAACTCGACGTGCGCAACGTGGCCAGCTACTACTCCATGCTGCGGTTCAAGCCCGCCGGCAAATACAACGTCCAGGTCTGCACCAACATCTGCTGCATGCTGCGCGGCGCCTACGACGTTCTGGACCGATTTAAAGAAGAGCTGCACATCGGCCACAAAGGCGTCACGCCCGACGGCCTCTTTTCGCTCGAAGAAGTCGAGTGCATCGGAGCATGCTCCTGGGGCCCGGCCATTCAGGTCAACTACGACTTCCACGACGAGCTGACTCCCGACCACGTCCCCGGCATTCTCGATCGCTACCGCGGTAATGCAAAAACGGAAGGAAAGAAATAAGGATGCCCAGGCTCGTCTCCCATCCCGATGAGGTTAAGGTTGTCTCCCGCCGCTTCGGCCAGGGCGCGGCGCAGATCGACCGCTATATCGAGCTCGGCGGCTACGAAGCCGTTAAAAAAGCCCTTGCGGAAGGCCCCGACTGGATCATCAACGAGATGAAGACCTCGAATCTGCGCGGCCGCGGCGGCGCCGGATTCCCGACCGGCATGAAGTGGTCCTTCGTCCCCAAGCAGTCGGCCAAACCCAAATACGTGCTGGTCAACGGCGACGAGAGCGAGCCCGGCACCTGCAAGGACCATCTGATCTTCCTGCACGATCCGCACTCGGTCATCGAAGGCACCATCATCGCCGGCCTCGCCATCGGCGCGAAGATGGGCTTTATCTACCTGCGCGGCGAGTACCGCTATCTGCTCAGGATCGTCGAGCAGGCCGTAGCCGACGCCTACGCGCGCGGGTTTCTCGGCACAAACATCTTTGGCACGCAGACTGAATTCCAGATCGTCACCCAGACCGGCGCCGGAGCCTACGAGGTAGGCGAAGAATCGGCGCTCATGGAGTCGCTCGAAGGCAAGCGCGGCGTGCCGCGCATCAAGCCGCCCTTCCCGGCCGTTGTCGGCCTCTATGGCGGACCGACGGTTATCAACAATGCCGAGACCATCGCCACCGTTCCGCACATCATCTCCATGGGCGCCTCGGCCTATTCGGAGATCGGCACGCCGCGCAATGGCGGCACGCGCCTGTTCTGCCTGAGCGGCCACGTCGAGCGCCCCGGCGTCTACGAGCTGCCCATGGGCTACAACCTCAGGAAGATGATCTACGAGGTGGCAGGCGGCATCCGCGGCGGCCGAAAATTGAAAGCCGTCGTTCCCGGCGGTTCGTCCACGCCGGTGCTGCTGCCCGAAGAGATCGACATCGGCATGGACTTCGACCAGGTGGGCAAGGCCGGCTCCATGCTCGGCTCGGGAGGCGTTGTCGTCATCGACGACCAGACGTGCATGGTCGAGTTCGCGCTGCGCACCATCAGCTTTTATCAGCACGAAAGCTGCGGCTGGTGCATTCCCTGCCGCGAAGGCACAGACTGGCTCAAGAAGTCGCTCACCCGTTTTCACGCCGGCTTCGGACAGGAGTCTGATATCAGGAATATCCAGTACCTGGCCGAAAATATGCTGGGCCGCACCTTCTGCCCGCTCGGCGACGCGGCGGCAATGCCGACGATCGCGTTCGTGAAGAAGTTCCGCAAAGAGTTTGAAGATCACCTGAACGGCAAGCCGTGCCCGTATGCGAAAAGGGGGACGCCGGAACTCGCCGTGGTGTAAGGAAGAACCGTCCCGGCGCGCGATTTTGGTCGCGCCGGCAACATGAGAGATTGGATCGGGGCTTCGGCCCCTGAGGGAAAATGCCCGACGTAACCTTCACAGTCGATGGAAAGAAGCTCACCGCTCCGGCAGGGACGCTGCTCATTGACGCCTGCCGCAAGGCCGGCATCGAGATTCCCGCCTTCTGCTACTACCCCGGGCTGTCGCTGCAGGCCGCCTGCCGCATGTGCGTGGTGCGCCAGGAAAAAGTGCCCAAGCTGCAGACCGCCTGCACCACCATGGTCGCCGAGGGCCAGGTCTTCACCACCGAATCGCCCGAGATCGCGCAGGCCCGCAAGGCCACGCTCGAGCTGCTGCTCGGCAATCATCCGCTCGACTGCCCGGTCTGCGACGCAGGCGGCGAGTGCGAGCTGCAGGACATGACCTTCAAGTACGGCGCCGGCGAAAGCCTCTACGCCGAGGCCAAGCACCATCGCGACGAGCAGCAGTGGTCGCCCGCGGTCTTCTACGACCGCCCGCGCTGCATCCTCTGCTATCGCTGCGTGCGCGTCTGCGGCGAGGGGATGGACGTCTGGGCGCTGGGCGTCGAAAACCGCGGATCGAGTTCGGTCATCGTCCCTAACGAGGGCAACAGGCTCGACTGCGAAGAGTGCGGCATGTGCATCGACATCTGCCCGGTGGGCGCGCTCACCAGCGGCAGCTACCGCTATCGCACGCGCCCGTGGGAGATGAACCACGTCTCCACCGTCTGCACTCACTGCGGCGACGGCTGCAAAGTGACGCTGGGCGTGCGCTCCACCACCGAGGGCGCCGAGATCATCCGCGGCGACAACCGCGACAAAAGCGGCATCAACAACGATTTCCTTTGCGCCAAGGGCCGCTTCGGCTTCGACTTTACGGAGAATCCCGAGCGCGTGACCAGGCCGCTGGTGCGCAACTCCGCCGGCAAGCTCGAGGCCGCCACCTGGGAGCACGCGCTGCGCGCCGCCGGCGAAAAGCTGAAAGAAATCCGCCTCTCGCGCGGCGGCTCGGCCATCGGCGTCATTGGCTCCAACCGCACCACCAACGAAGAGAACTACCTGCTGCAAAAGCTCGCGCGCACGGTGCTCGGCACCAACAATATTGACCACGTGCGCTCCGTCGACTATGCCTCCTTTGCCCGCGCCCTCGCCGGCCACAGCGGCAAAACGGCATCGCTCCGCGAGATCGGCGCAGCACCGGCCGTCCTGATCGTTGGCGGCAATCCCACCGAAGCGCATCCGCTGCTCGCCTGGCAGCTGCGCACCAATGTGCGCCTCAATCGCGCGCGTTTGTACGTGGTCAACGCCAACCCCATCAAGCTCGAGCGTCAGGCCAGGGCCGCGCTGCAGATTTCCGGCAGCGATTACGCCAACCTTCCCGAGCTGCTCAACTCCGGCCAGAGCGACCTGAGCAAAGCCGTTCTCGCCGAGGAGTCGCTCATCGTCATCTTCGGCGAAGAGATTCGCGGCGAAGCCATCGGCAAGCTCGTCGCCTGGGGCCTCAATCGCAGCAACGTAAAATTCGCCTGTCTCGGCGA
>DATGLJ010000191.1:0-13346 GCA_035294185.1 Occallatibacter sp.
TCGACGCCGGGCAGGCGGCCGGCGCGGATCGATTCCGCAATCGCGAGAAAGTTGGAGCCGCGGCCGGACAGGAGAATGCCGAGGCGAAGAGGCGATCGATCGGTTTGCAGATTGGTCAACTTTGTTCCTGTTGAACTCGGATTTCGCGTTCTCCCGGCGCCGGAGCCGGGAGTTGAAAGGGCAGCCGCTGATCCTTCACTGCTTCACCCCAGCGACGGTAACTCCGCTTACGCTAGGTGTACTGCACGCGGCGCTCGCCTTTGACGATGCGGCCGATGACATAGAACTTTTCTTCTGCCCGGTCGAGCAGATTCTTGGCCCGCGTGAACTTGGCCGCGGGGATGGCCGCGATGAGGCCTATGCCCATGTTGAAGGTGCGCAGCATCTCCTCCTGCGGCACTTTGCCCAGCTCGCGCAGGTGCTCGAAGACAGGCAGCACAGGCCAGGAGCCGAGTTCCACCTGCGCCGTGACATTTTTGGGCAGAATGCGCGGCAGGTTCTCGGTAATGCCTCCGCCGGTGATGTGCGCCATTCCTGTGGTGAGGCCGGCGGAGACCAGCTTCTGGATTACCGAAAGGTAGCTGCGGTGCACCTTGAGCAGCGCGGCGCCGGCTTTTTCCTTGATGGCGGTTACGTATTGCTGCGGCTTGTAGCCGGCGACCTCGAAGAGCAGCTTGCGGGCCAGCGAATAGCCGTTGGTGTGCAGGCCGGTCGAGGGCAGGCCGATGAGCACATCGCCCGGCTTGATCCCGGCGCCGGTGACCAGCTTGTCGCGGTCCACCGCGCCCACGATGAAGCCGGCCAGGTCGTATTCGCCGTCGGCGTAAAAGCCGGGCATCTGGGCCGTTTCGCCGCCGATGAGCACGCAGCCGTTGGCGCGGCAGGCATCGGCCATGCCGGTAACGACATCTTCGGCGACATCGGCGTCGAGTTTGCCGGTGGCCAGGTAGTCGAGAAAGAACAGCGGCGTGGCGCCCTGCACGGCGATGTCGTTGACGCAGTGGTTGACCAGATCGGCTCCCACGGTGTGGTGCAGACCGAGCGCAAAGGCCACCTTCAGCTTGGTGCCCACGCCGTCGGCCGAGCTGACCAGGATGGGCTGCTTCCAGCGCTGCAGGTCCAGCCGGTACAGTGCGCCGAAGCTGCCGATGCCGCCCAGCACATTGCGGTTAAAGGTCTTCTGCGCCAGGAACTTGATGCGGTCCTTGGTGCGCTCGCCGGAGTGCAGGTCGACGCCGGCATCGGCATAGGTAACGGATTGCGATTTGGTTTCTGACACGATCGGGGTCTTCCCTCGGTTTGGCGGTTGGTCCGGTCTGTTGGCGCCGCTCCGCAACCCTTCCGCGCACCTGTTTCAGGCCCGGGCGGTTGGCCAGACAGTTGGCCGCCGGCGCTTTGGGGCTGAAATGGTTCGCTATGAGGCCCGGGAAGGCGGAACCGCTCTGAAAGAGCGATTTTAGCAGTACGGGCGGAGGATGAATGCGGTGAAGAAGGCAGAGAATCCCCCTGGAGAGAGGATTCTGCGGCCAGACGGAGCGGAAACCGGCGCGATCGAGGCGTCCGGCGCAGCGGAATCTATACTCGAACTCAGGATGAAAGCTCCCGTACCGGCACCGGCAACGCCTGGCCTTCGCAGCCGGTCGAAGGCATTGCAGCAGCGCGCGGAGCGCTTCTTTCCCGGCGGGGTCAATTCGCCGGTCCGCGCATTCGCCGCGGTGGGCGGCGCGCCGCCCTTTGTGGAGCGGGCGCAGGGCGCGTACGTTTGGGATGCCGACGGCAACCGCTACATCGACTATGTAGGCTCGTGGGGCCCGATGATCCTGGGCCATGCCTTTCCGCCGGTGGTCGAGGCGATTGAGCGCGCGGCGCGGGGTTCGGCCAGCTTTGGAGCCTCCACAGCAGCCGAGGCCGACCTGGCCGAACGGATCAATGCGTGCTATCCGGCGATTGAGAAGATGCGGTTTGTCAGCTCCGGGACCGAGGCGACGATGTCGGCTATCCGGCTGGCGCGCGCGGCTACGGGGCGCAGGCTCATCGTCAAGTTCGAGGGCTGCTATCACGGCCATGCCGATGGGCTGCTGGTGAAGGCCGGTTCCGGCGTGGCGACCTTCGGGATTCCGGGTTCGGCGGGTGTGCCGGAGCAGATCGCGGCGCTCACGCTGGCGCTGCCCTTTAACGACCTGCGCGCGGTCGAGGCGGCCTTTGCCGCGCACAAGAGAGAAATCGCGGCTGTGATCCTGGAGCCGGTGGTGGGCAATGCCGGCTGCATTCCGCCGGCGGAGGGGTACCTTACCGGATTGCGCGAACTCACGCGGCGCGAGGGCGCGCTGCTGATCGTCGACGAGGTGATGACCGGCTTTCGCCTGACGCTGGGCGGCGCGTTGCAGTTGTATGGGCTGGGCGGCGATCTCGCCCCGGATCTGGTCACCCTGGGCAAGATCGTGGGCGGCGGCCTGCCGGTGGGGGTGTTTGGCGGGCGGCGTTCTCTGCTGGATTTGGTTGCGCCTCTCGGGCAGGTCTATCAGGCCGGGACGCTGAGCGGAAATCCGCTGGCCATGGCGGCGGGACTGGCGACGATCGGCTATCTCGCAGAACACAGCGCGGAGGTGTATCCGCGCCTGGAGGCGATGAGCAAGAAGCTGGCCGAAGGAGTGGCGGCAGAGGCGGCGCGGGCCGGCGTGGCGATTACGCTCAATCGCGTGGGCTCGATGTGGACGTGGTTTTTTGCCCCGGGCACAGTGCCGCATCCCGTCCGGAATTACGCCGAGGCGGCGCAGTCGGATACGGCGGCCTTCGGGCGGTTCCACCGGGCGATGCTGGAGCAGGGCGTCTGGCTGCCGCCCTCGCAGTTCGAGGCCGCTTTCCTGAGCGCGGCGCACGGGGAAGAGGAGATCGAGGCCACGATTGCGGCGGCGCGGGAGGCCTTCGCGGGGCTGGCCGGGCGTAGCTGAATCAAATTGACCGGAATGACCGGTTGCCGATAAAATCAAAGAGTTTGGCGAGAGCGCCTCTGCGTACCGGGTGTAGGCCGGGTGTGCGGGGGTGGCCGGGCGCCGCAGGATAAGTCCAGCGGCCCGCTTCCCGATGCAGTTGCCTCTGTATCCGCTCCAGACCGGATTTTAAGGGCACAGATTTTGAGTTTGCTCGACGGCGCAGGGCCGCCGTTGCTGGAGGATTTTTTATGTACGCAGTGATTCGCACCGGCGGAAAACAGTACCGCGTGGCTCCGGGCGACGTGGTGAAGATCGAGACGGTGCCGGGAGCAGACCAGACCGTGGAGTTCAGCGACGTGCTGGCGGTGAGCGGCGACTCCGGCATCGCCAGGCCCGCGAAGGCCAGGGTTACGGCCGAGATCGTAGGCCAGGGGCGCGGCGAAAAGGTGCTGGTCTTTCACCTCAAGCGCAAGAAGCAGTACAAGAAGCTGCAGGGGCACCGGCAGAACTTTACCGAAGTGCGCATCAAGGCCATCGAGGCCGACGGGAAGACGTATTCGGCGTAGTAACTGCGCCGGCTGATTTTGAGAAGGGGATTGGGCAATGGCACATAAAAAAGGCGGAGGCAGCTCCACAAACGGACGTGATTCCAACGCGCAGCGGCTGGGCGTGAAGGCCTTTGCCGGCGAGCTGGTGTCGGGCGGGTCGATCATCGTGCGGCAGCGCGGCACGCGCATCAAGCCGGGTCTGAATGTGGGCATCGGGTCGGATGACACGCTGTTCGCCAAGATCAGCGGGCGCGTGAAGTTCACCGACCGCGGCAACCGCGGCCGGTTCGCCTCGGTCGAGCCTGTTTAAGGCATTGGAGCGAGAGACAGGAAAGCGCAAAGGCCGCGGCGAATGCCGCGGCCTTTGCGCTTTTCGATACATCCGCTGCAGGAGGCGATGCGCAACAGCTGTGTGTATCGCCGCCCGATATCCGGCCGGCTTGCGCTGCGTCTTCCCTCGGTCTGCCTGAATCCGGGAAATCCCCGGACCGCTCTTTCCTTAACCCGCCTTCTCAAGCAGGCAGAGCGACAGGTCTCTGCGCTCGACCATTTCCCGCGTGATCTCGAGATCGCGGACGCGTTTGTTGCTCGGCAGGTGGTACATCAGATCGAGCATCAGCTCTTCGAGGATCATACGCAGGCCGCGGGCGCCAACCTTGCGGGCCAGTGCTTCGCGGGCGATGGCGGTTACCGCCTCCGCGGTGAAGTGCAGCCGGACGTTCTCGTATTCGAACAGCCGCTGGTACTGCTTGAGGATGGCGTTGCGCGGCTTGGTAAGGATATCCATGAGCGCAGCTTCGTCCAGCTCATCGAGGATGCCGACGACCGGCAGGCGGCCGACGAACTCGGGGATGAGGCCGTACTTGATCAGGTCCTGCGGTTCTGTCCGGCGCAGCAGCTCGGTGTCGCGATGGGTGGCAAGCCCCACAACCTGCTCTTCCGCATCTCCGGCGCGGAAGCCGAGCGCTTTTTTACCCACGCGGCGGCCGACCACGCGTTCAAGGCCCACAAACGCTCCTCCGCAGATGAAGAGGATGTTGGTGGTGTCGACGGCGGTGAACTCCTGGTGGGGGTGCTTGCGGCCGCCCTGCGGCGGAACGTTGGCCACGGTGCCCTCGAGGATCTTGAGCAGCGCCTGCTGCACGCCCTCGCCCGAAACATCGCGGGTGATGGAGGGGTTTTCGTCCTTGCGGCCGATCTTGTCGATTTCGTCGATATAGATGATGCCCTGCTGGGCGCGCGTTACGTCGCCGTCGGCGGCCTGGAGCAGCTTGAGGATGATGTTCTCGACATCCTCGCCGACGTAGCCGGCTTCGGTGAGCGTGGTGGCATCGACAATGGCGAAGGGCACGTCAAGCATCTTGGCCAGCGTATGGGCCAGCAGCGTTTTGCCCGAGCCGGTGGGACCGATGAGCAGAATGTTGGATTTTGCGAGCTCGACCTCGTTGTTGCGCATGCGGTTCATCTGCACGCGCTTGTAGTGGTTGTAAACCGCCACTGCGAGCTTCTTCTTCGTCTGGTCCTGGCCGATGACGTATTCGTCGAGGAACGATTTGACTTCCTGCGGCTTGGGCAGATGGCCGGCCACGGTAGCCGGCGCGGCCTCGCCGCGATCGTCCTCAAGGATGGAGTTGCAGACCGCCACGCACTCATCGCAGATGTAGGCGCGGGGGTAATCGCTGGGCGAGGAGATGAGCTTGGCCACGGCGTCCTGCGATTTATGGCAGAACGAGCAGCGCAATGCCTCTTCCGGCCCGGTGCGGGGTTTCATTGATAGTGGCTCCCTATTGGAACGAGCATATTCCAATATTTCATGGCCGTCCAGCGGCCGGCTGCGGCCCCCAGGTTACCTTTGCCCCATGGCCACAGAACGCACAGCGGGCAAAGGTTAGCTCCGGGGACGGTCGATAATCTCATCGACAATGCCGTACTCCTTGGCCTGCTGCGCGGTCATGATGAAGTCCCGCTCTACGTCGCGCTCGATGCGGTCGAGCGGCTGGCCGGTGTGCTTGGCCATCAGGGTATTGGTGATCTCGCGAATCCGCAGGATCTCCCGCGCGTGGATATCGATGTCGGTCGCCTGGCCGCTGAGACCGCCCATCGAGGGCTGGTGGATGAGAATTCGCGAGTTGGGCAGGGCAAACCGCTTGCCTTTGGCCCCGGCCAGCAGCAGAAAAGCGCCCATGCTCGCCGCCTGCCCGATGCAGTAGGTGACCACGTTGTTCTTGATGAACTGCATGGTGTCGTAGATGGCCAGGCCGGCGGTAATGGAGCCGCCGGGAGAATTGATATAAAGCTGCACATCCTTCTCCGGGTCCTCGCCGGAGAGAAAAAGCATCTGAGCGACGACGAGGTTGGCAACCTGGTCGTCGATGGGCGTACCCAGAAAGATAATGTTGTCGCGCAGCAGACGGGAGTATATGTCGTAGGCGCGCTCGCCCCGGCTCGTCTGCTCAACCACCATCGGAACTAAAGCCATCTTTTTGTCAGCTCCTAGCTTTCAGCCCTTCGCCTTCAGCTGTCTTAACTGTCCGTTCGAGCCGCCGGCATCCTGCCATGGCCGGCGCAAAGCTGGCGGCCGGCGGCTGCCGGTTCAGCCGGGCAGCCGTTCGTACAGCGCGCTGGCGGTTTTTTCCCGCCGGATTTGTTCCCTGATCCTACCCAGACCGCCGTCCTGGGTCAATCGCTCTTTCAGGGCACCGAGAGGTTCGCGCCCCTGTATGGAAATCATCTGCAATTCGTTGTCCAGCTCCTCGTCAGTGACCGTGATGTTTTCTTCGCGGGCAATGCGGTCGAGAAGCATCTGCGTCCTGACATCGGAGACAGCCGCGTCGCGTTGCGCGGCGCGCAGGCGGGAGAAGTCGAGCCTGCGCATCGCCTCGGGAGCCATGCCCTGTGCGGCAAGGGCGCGCAGGCCGCGCTCGAGGCGGTTGTCGATCTGCTCCTGCACGAGCGACTCGGGAACGGGAAAGCTGAAGCGCTCGGCGATAGCGGCGAGCAGCTTTACCCGGGTGTCGTTCTCGACGGCACGGCGCTTGCGCCGGGCAAGGCGCTCGCGGATTGCGCCTTCGAGTTCGGCTGCACTTTCGTAACCGCCGATTTCTTTGGCGAACTCATCGTTCAGCTCGGGAAGGTTGCGCTTCTTGATTCCCTTTACGGAAAGCTCATAGACGACGGTCTTGCCGGCCAGCCTGGGCTCGGCGTAATCGGCCGGGTAGACGACCTCGGCCTTGAGCTCCTGTCCGGCTTTGGCTCCCCGCAGCGCCGTCGTGAAGGCCTCGACGGTCGATTTGCCGCCGATCTCGACGAGGGCGTCTTCGCCGGCGATGGGCTCGGCCTCCGGGTCGCCTTCTATCCGGCCCTTGTAGCTGATCTGGGCGAAGTCGCCGTCGGCAAGCGCGCGATCTTCTTCGACCGGCTCCATGGTGGAGCGCGAATCGCGCAGCTGCTCGAGCTCCTGCTGGAACTCCTCTTCGGTAACCTCGACGGAAGGTTTGGGGACGGTCACGTCCCTGTAGCCGTCGATGGAGAACTCGGGGATGTACTCGAAGACGGCCTTGACGTGCATAGGCGCGCCGTCGTCGACAGTAAGCTCGGTGACCTGGGGCTGGCCGACGGGACGGACGCCCAGCTCCTGCACGCCCTTGTTGAAGCGCGCGGGCAGCAGGGCATCGATGACTTCCCTGCGGATCTCGCCGGCGTAGCGGCGGCGGACGATCGACTCGGGAACCTTGCCGGCGCGAAAGCCCGGGATGCGGGCGTATCTGCGGTACTGGGCAGTAACGCGGCGGTAGGCGGCCGAGACTTCGTCAGCCGGCACGTCGATGACCAGCTCGCGGGTGCACTCGGGGTTCAGGACCGGGCCGTGCCGATGCTCGTGATCGTGCGCGGCATCCTGGCCGGCTTCAGCGCCTTCGCGGGCCGGAGCGTGATCCGGGGCATGAGTGGATTCGGAACTATTCTCAATGGTTTCAGTGGAACTCAATGCGTTGCCTTCCCGGCGCGCTTCCCTTCGTACGTTCCCGGGGAGCGAGCCGCAATCAATCGTTTCCGGGAACAAACCTCCGGGTCAGGGGCGAGGCGGCCTGGGCAAAGCAGATGACCCGATGCGCCGCAAAGCCGCTCCTAGGGCATTGTCGCCGGATGAGCCTTATCATTTCAAGTTTCGGCGGCCGCCGGAGGCGGCAGCGGCGCAGCCGATGGGCCGGAATGCGGCTTGCCCGGGCTCATTTCATCTTCCCGGCTGATGAACTTTTTGTTTCGCGCCAGGCCTTCTTTCTATCATGGGCGGGTCAACCCCAATCGATGGGCAACGCCGGATCGTCTGCGCCGAAGCCCGCAGCGGGTGCTGCTGCCCGCCGCGCATTTTCCGCTAACTAATCCTTTAGTTGTTCGTCTACGATTACAGAAACATGCCGCCGAAGAAATCCAACACGCTGACCGAGGCCGAGCTGAGACTGATGAAGATTCTCTGGCGCAGGGGGGAGTCTGCGGTAACAGACCTGGTGGCGGCGATGCCCGAAGGCGAATCTTTGGCGTATAACTCGGTGCTTACCACGATCCGCATCCTGGAGCAGAAGGGGTACGTGAAGCACCGGCAGCAAGGGCGGGCGTTTGTTTATCGGCCATGCATTGCAGAAGATGAGGCCAGCCGCAGCGAGGTTAAGCATGTTCTGAGCCGGTTCTTCGGCAATTCGCGGGAGAAGCTGCTGCTGTCGCTGGTGGGCGATGACGAGATTACGCCGGAGGAGCTGGCGCGGCTGAAAGAGGCGATCAGGCAGGCGGAAGACCAGCGGACGGAAGAAAGGCCGGGCGAGGCGTAGACGATGGATCTGATGGCGATCTTCCGGGAGTTTGCTTCGGCGGCGGCGCCGGCGGCGGTTGCGGCGTTGTGGCAGGGCGCGATGCTGGCGGCCGGGCTGGCGGTATGCCTGCGGTTTGCGCGGCGGCTTTCGGCAACCGACCGGTTTCGGGTGTGGGCCGCGGGACTGGCTGCGGCGGCGATGCTGCCGTTTTTGCCCTGGCTTGGCTCGATTGGGGCCGGCGCCAGGGTTGCGACGGGAGTGGGCGCAGCAGGCGGGGCAAGACCCTGGCTGGATTTCGACCCGCGGTGGACGCTGGCGATTGCCGGCGCGTGGATAGCGGCTTCGGCCTGGCGGCTGGCGGATCTGGCAGTGCACGGACTGCGCCTGCGAAGGCTCTGGAAGCGCGCGGTTCCGGTTGGCTTCGACGGCGCAGGGATTGAGGTTTGCGCGACGCGCGATCTGGACCGGCCGAGCGTGATTGGCTTTTTCCGGCCGCGGATTCTGATTCCCGCCTGGCTCATGGAGCGGCTGACGGAGCGCGAGCTGGAGCAGGTGGTTCTGCATGAGGCCGAGCACCTGCGGCGGCGGGATGACTGGATGAACCTGGCGCAGAAGCTGGCGCTGGCGGTGTTTCCGCTGAATCCCGCCTTGTGGTGGATGGAGCGGCGGATGTGCCGCGAGCGCGAGATGGCCTGCGATGAAGCGGTGGTGCGGGCGACCGAGAGGCCGCGCGACTATGCGGCGTGCCTGACCAGCCTGGCCGAGCGCCGGCTGGAACACCGGCTGGAGCGCCGAGCGGAGGCGCTGAGCCTGGGGGCGTGGCATCGGCGGCCGGAGCTGGTCGAGCGGGTGCAAAGGATTCTGAAGCGCGGGCCGGGGCTCAGCCCGGCCGCGGCGCGCGGACTGCTGGCATTGATGGGCTGCGGCCTGGTGCTGGGTTCGGTGGAGTTTGCGCGGTGCCCGCAGCTGGTGACATTTGCGGCTCAGCCCGCTGCAACGGCCGGCTATGCTGCCGATCACCCAATGCTGAGCGGCTACAGGGTGGTAGACGCGATGGCCCCGATGCCGAGCCGTGCGGAGCTGGCGGCGATGCGCGGCCCTTCGCCTGCCGGAGGCGTACATGGGCCGGAAAAAACGCGCAAAGCCAGCGGACCGATCTTCCGGACCGCTCCCGGCAGAGGAGAACGGGGCATTTCCCCGGCGTCGCAGGCCGCAGTGACGGCACAGCCGGAGGCAATGAATCCCACCGCTGTGGCGGAGCAGAGCGGAACGCCGCAGGCTCATTGGACGTCTGTCGGGCAGCTGGTGGTGTTCACGGCCTGGGAGCAGATAGAAGAGCCGGCGACAACGGCTGACCAGGAGCAGCCGGCCGCAAATGGAAGCCCGGCCCAGTCTGTTGCAGCCCCGCAGTTCGCGGTGACGCAGTTGATTCTGAGAGTCTACCCGAATCCATCTCCCCGCCCGCCTCAGGCGAGCGGATGCGGCCCCGAAAGGGTCTGCGCAGCAAATCCGGGCTCGGGCAGCACAGACTCCCGGCCGAATTCCAGCATGACGCCGATGCAGCAGGTGCTTCCGCTGCGCGATGGCTGGCTGGTCTTCCAACTTTAACCAAGCAGTTTGAACCGGAATTTCAATTCACGACGAGGTTGAACATGCCCACATCAACTAATTCTTTAGTAGTAAAAGCCAAACGGCTGGCGATTCCCGCAGGCTGCGCTTCGGCGCTGGTCCTGGCCGGGGCGCTGGTCTTCAACCACAATACGGCGCATGCAGCGATCGGCGAGGCTGCGCCGCTCAACGAAAGCGCGGTGTCGCCGCTGGTGGCTCTGGACAACGCGGTGGAGGCCGTTGCCGCGCGGGTGACGCCGGCGGTGGTGAACGTGGCCGTGACGGCGCGCGTGACCGGCGACGACGACGGAGACGGCAACGGAGCGCAGCAGAACTTCGGCGGAATTTTGCCGCAGGATCTGCCTCCCGGATTCCGGCAGTTCTTCTTCGGCCCGGGCGGCATGCAGGGCATGAAGCCGCAGCCGCAGATTGAGCATGGCGTCGGCAGCGGCGTGATCGTTTCGCCGGATGGCTACATTGTCACCAACGACCACGTGGTGAACGGGGCCACGCAGATCCGCGTAACGCTGAACGACCGGCGCGTTTTTTCCGCCAGGGTGATTGGCGTGGACAAGCTCAACGACCTGGCGGTGATCAAGATCGACGCGCATAACCTGACGAGCATCGCCTGGGGCGACTCGACGAAGGTGAAGCCGGGCGAAACGGTGCTGGCCTTCGGCAATCCGTTCGGGAATTTTCCCTTTACGGTTACGCGCGGAATCGTAAGCGGCGTTGACCGGCCGAATCCTTACAACGACGACGCGCGCAAGCCGGGCGCGTTTATTCAGACCGACGCGGCGATCAATCCGGGCAACAGCGGCGGGCCGCTGGTGAATGCCTACGGCGAGCTGGTGGGCATCGACACGTTCATCATCTCGAACAGCGGATCGTTTGCCGGTGCAGGCTTTGCGATTCCTTCGCAGATTGTGAAGGCGTCGGCCGAACAGATCATCAAGAGCGGAAGCGTGCATCACGGCTACCTTGGCATCACCATGAACGACGTAACGCCGGAGAATGCGAGCTTCTTCAATCTGCCCGATGCGTCGGGCGCGATCGTGAGCCAGGTTACGCCGGATTCTCCCGCCAGCCGCGCCGGACTGGAGCGGGGCGACGTGCTGCGTGAACTGAACGGGAAGAAGATTGCAAACGGCAGCGCGCTGCAGGTTGCGGTAAGCGAGACCGAGCCGGGAACAACGATCGAGCTGGGTATTCTGCGCAACGGCAAACCGCTGACGCTGAAGGTGACCGTGGGCGAGTTCCACAAGAGCGTGAGCGAGGAGGCGGAAAACGACGGTTCGGGACAGAACAAGGGAAAGCTGGGCATTTCGCTCGGCGATCTGACGGCTGACCTGCGCCAGCAGTACAACATTCCCGACACGGTGAAGGGCGCAGCGATTGGCGAAGTGCGGCCGGGCAGCCCAGCGGACGATGCCGGACTGGCGCCGGGCGACGTGATCCTGGAAGTGAACCGCAAGCCTGTGCAGGATGCCGAGAGCGCGGCGAACGCAATCCATGCTGCGCCCGACGGCAAGGACATTCTGCTGCTGGTCTGGGCCAATGGCGGCGCCAGCTATCGGGTGGTCCATCCGGCAGGCGGCCAGCAGAGCGGAATGTAGCCAGGAGCTGCGGGAACAGAACCATGCGGGCTCGGGCCGGCGAAGGATTCCCCGGCCGGAGCCCGTGTTTTCTGGCAACTGGCGCGGTGCGGCGCGCAGCCTGCTTCGCGGAGCGTTGCGGAGATCTTCGCAGAGGCCGGTTCGGCGGCAAATAGGAGTTTCCCTGAGCGAAAGGCTGCGGCGTCAGCCGCGGCCTTTCGTCGCTTTCAAGACAGTTCAGGTTCAGTTCGTGGGTCTGTTTGAAATCGCATCCCCTCCGGGGCTGAAGCCCGGAAGCATCTTGCCTGATTGATGTACGGGCTCAGGTCCGTGCCCTTCAAACTGACGCACTGCCCGGATCCGAACTCTCCTGCCATCCGTCAGGCCCGCGCCGCGGCCCGCAGCCATAAGAGCGGCCATACGCAAAACAGCCGCAGCATTTGCCGCGGCCGTTTACTGCTTTGTTGTTCCCCTGCTCCCTGCTCTACAGTTCCGATTCCCTGCCCTTGAGGTTGCGGGTGATGACCTTTTCGACGACCTTCTCGACATCGGTCAGGAAAAAGCCGTTGGCCGGCTGCTGAACGGCGATATGCGTGCCGGTGTGGCCAAGGGCGGAGGCGATCTCGTTCCAGCGGTAGATGGCCGAACTGGCAGGCATTACAACCGGTTTGGCGCTGCGCTGGGGCAGCGCGCAGTAAACGGCCCAGATGGCAAGCGCAACCAGGATGAATGCCTCGTATGTAAACTCAAGAGGCGTGGTCAGCGACGAAGAGCGCAGGAAGGGGAAAATCACAGCGATCACAAACTCATTGGAGACCATGACGCCGAAGCCCAGCGCTATCCCGAAGGTAATATCGCGCAGCGGCAAACGGAGAGCATTCATGCTCAGGCAGAGAAATGCGAGCATGCAGAGTTCCAGTAAGCTGACTGAGCGCATCAGCGAAGTGGCAATCTGTGGAAGCAACATGATGCCGCGTTTCCCGAAGGAAAATGAAAGCGAAGAGAAGGTGACAATAAGCGATACCAGAATCGCCCAGCGGAAGATGACGATGCCGACCCTCATCAGGCCGGGAAACGATGCCAGCGCGGAGCGGAAGATCTCAAGGCAGATAAAGATGAGCAGCACGGCGCCAGCAAGATATAACGTCCAATAGCCGCAGAAATAGAGCAGAAAAGACGAAGGTCCCCAGGGGCGGTTCTGTATGTAAAGCAGCGAAAGGAGAAAAGGCGTGGACACTGCGTGGAGCGCCAGATATGCCGCCATGGCGGGAAAGCGACGATACAACTGCTTCTTCCAGAACAGGAAGGCGAGCATACACCAGAGCAGAAACTCCGCTGTGCTCATCGCCGACATTGCAAAATGAGAGGTCATGTGGGACCCGTCGCCAATCCTGAAACGTTTTCAGAATAACGCCTAATCCCACATGCCTCAACCACCTAACGGTGACCGGTCCATGGCACTTTTGTGCTATCTAGCGCGAGCAACAGGGTTTAATTGCCGCCCTGCGGAGGGCACGGCATGCCCGGTCCACACCAGGGAATCGGCAGGCTGAACGGGCCGGGATCCGCGGAGGCGGTCAGATTGGTGGCAAACATCAACGAGCTGCTCGAGGACGGCGAAGCCGCAAGCCCGGCGAGAACGACCAGCATGGTAAATACGCGGAGAACGAGTTTCATTGGAGGCTCCTGGTGAAGTGGAATAGGGAGATAACCCTCCCGTGGGAAACAAGGCAGCGCACCATGGGCGCGTACGGCGCGGCGTACGCCGGGGAAAGGAAAATGCCAGGGGGACCGGTTGCATAAGGTGCGTGCTGCAGCATAGAGCAGAAGATCGCGCGCAAAGCACACTCAAGCGCC
>DATGLJ010000192.1:0-8580 GCA_035294185.1 Occallatibacter sp.
TCCGCCCATTCCAGATGCAGCGCCTCCCCGATACGCAGCCCGGTTTCCAGCATCAGGACGGCAATATCGTTTAACGGTTGCGGGCAGGCCGCAAGGTAGATTTCCTCTTGCTTGCGGGACAGCACGAAATCCCGGACCCGCTCCCCGGTGAGCAGCCGGATACGCGGGACGCGCTGAATCTCCCGCCACTCATGGGCAAGCCGGAGCATCCGGCGAAGGGTAGCAAGCTCCCGGTTGACCGTTGCAGCGCCTACAGAGGGCCGCCGCGCCACTACATAGCCTTCAATGGTCCCTTCGTCTATCCGGTCAAGCCGAGCGCCAGCAATGGGCGCGTATTCGAGCAGCCGGTTCAACTTGGCCGCGTAGAACTGGACTGTCTGAGGCTTGTTCTCATGGCGGGCTTCTACATGGGCAATGAACCGCTTTGCCACGTCTGCGAACATGGGCGCGGCCTTCCGCTCTTCGATGCCCACTTCGCCCTTTGCCAGCGCGGTACGGTGGGCCGCTTCGATCTGTCGGGCCGTGCGCGGGTTCCTTTGCTTTGTGCTGTGTTGAATGTGCTCCCCGTTGAACAGGAAGTGATACCAGTAGACCGAACCGCGTTTGAAGATGCTCATGCCCGCTTACCTCTGTCGTGGATTTTGTGGTGCATGTAATACTGTCGCGCCAGCTTCCGCTTCTGTTCCTTCCTCTCTTCCGAGGATTCCCAAAACGTGACGCGGCACTCTGGAGAGCAAAATCGCTGATGGGAAAACCGTGCGAAATACCAATTGCCACAAGCGCAAGTTTGCAGCCGATCAATTAAACCCGCTTCCGCCAATCGGACAGCCGCATGTACCGCAGTGGCTTCCGGAATGATCTGACCGCCTGCCAGAGCCTCCCCAACCGACCAAAGCCTCGTAGACTTTGGATCGGGGTGGATCAATGAAAAGGATGGGTACCTGTAAAGCTGCGCATTTACGGCTTCGAGTGCATCCGCAACTTCAGGGGCGCACTTTGCGGTAACTCCCTCCGGGTTCTTCGCTGAATCGCGGTTCTTGAACCAGCCCGGATTCTGCTCCATCGCTCGCAATAGCTTCCTAATGGCGTCGATAACCGCCCGGACTCTTGCCTTTGCTTTTGCCGCACGCCTTCTCTGCTCTGGAGATGCCGACCCGTTCAAGCAATCAAGGATAATCTCCGCATCCCTTTGTCCAGAGAATTGTCGCGGTTCGTGTCTGTCATGTCTTACGTGTCTAGGCATGTATTGAATAGTGCGACATAATCTCTAGTTAGTCAAGCTGATTTCGGCTACTCTCTCTTCAGTGGTACGAGGTGAGCAATGGACACACTTCTTTCGGTTGAGGAAGCAGCCCGGAAGTTAGGCGGATTGAGCAAATACACAATTCACGCATGGCTGAGTTCCGGGAAATTGCGCAGGACCAAGGTGGGCAGCCGGACCATGATCCGTGAGAGCGAATTGCAGCGGGTGATTGAGGACGGCGGCAAGTCGCAGGGCCGCATATCGGTAGAAAGGCCGCCGCAATGAGTGAGGCCAGGCGCATGTGGACAGATGGCCCGCTGCGGCTGTGGTCGTCTGAGCGAAACGGCGGTTGCCGGATG
Source organism: Occallatibacter sp. (assembly GCA_035294185.1). Taxonomy (GTDB): domain Bacteria; phylum Acidobacteriota; class Terriglobia; order Terriglobales; family Acidobacteriaceae; genus Telmatobacter. Next base: position 1,603 of record DATGLJ010000192.1, read on the forward strand.
CCACTCGCAGAGGGCGGTTTTGGCGGGGCCTATCTCTGCGATGGGTGTTCCGCACCAGTCGTGGGCCTCTATCGCGTATTTGACGGGGTACAGGGCCAGCAATCATGGCTGTGTGCGACTTGCAAAGCGGGATGAACCGCAAGAGCCCCGCAAAACGAAATGGGCCGCACGTGCTGGTAACACGCGCAGCCCTCATGGAATGGCTTGAGGCCATTCTACAGGACAACGAGTGAGGCGGAATGGCTAAGGCAAAGGGAAAGGTGGAGCGCCCTAGTCTCGCATGGCAGGGTGCGAATTACCCGCGCGTTGCGCCCGGAAACTATGAGGCCGTCTGTGTAGGGTGGCAGGGGCCGGATTGGGTCAGGCGGTATCACCGGTGGAGTCTGCGTCTGGAATTCTGCCTGCTATCGGAAGGTGAATGTGTCTCGGGATTCTTCAATATGGGCAGCAGCAAGCGAAAATTCGATATAGGCCCGCGCTCCCGCTTTCGTCGCGTCTGGACCCTTGCAAATGGAGAAATGCCCAGGAAGGGCCAGCAAATGACTCTTGAGACATTCACAGACGAAGGCCTGCTCTATGTGGTGAAAGTTGCCGATGCTGTGAACGACGATGAGGATCAAGCCAAGCCCGATGCCCTCATTTACAGCCGGGTGATCGAAGTTCTCGGAGTCCAGCGAAAATGAGTACAAATCCTCAACGACAAAATCTCTTAATCCTGAAATCCGTAAATCAGGGAATCATTCAATCAGCATGAGACGATTGTAGTGCGGCATTGGCCTGCGCATATCAATGAATCGCAGGGCGCACAGCAAAACATCTCTGCCGCCGCAGCAGCCCGGAACCCGGCCGGCGCGACAGGTCCGGCAAAAGCCGGCACATCTTTGCGGGTATCGTTCTGGTCACTGCGCAAGGAAAATTTCTTCGCCTTTGCTTCGCTTGCGTGCTATAGTTCTCTCGTTCTTGGATGATTGCGGCGCCCAGCAACGGGCATCGCGCCGAAAGGAGTGGCGACGGGCGATCCGCTCGCCTTTGTGCAGCTATGGCTGTTACCCGAAGGCAAAAAGAAGTTCTCGATTTCCTGGAGTCGTTTGTCGCCCGCAATGGCTACTCGCCCTCCTTTGAAGAAATCGCCCGCGGCATGGGCCTGAAGAGCCTGGCCACTGTCCACAAGCACATCACCAACCTGGAAAGAAAGGGCCTGCTGGACCGCGTTCACAACCGCAGCCGCTCGATCGACCTGCTGCCCGCAGGCTCGCGCACCCGGTCGAGCGCCAGGCTGCCGCTGGCCGGCCGCATTGCCGCCGGCCAGCCGGTAGAGATGATGGAAACCCCGGAGAGCATCTCTCTGCACGACGTTGTGGGCAATCGCGACGTGTTTGCGCTTGAAGTGCGGGGCGACTCGATGCGCGACGAACACATCATCAATGGCGATTACGTGCTGGTGGAACGTACGCGAACCGCCCGCCAGGGCGAGATCGTAGTGGCGCTAGTGCGCGGCTCGGAAACGACTCTCAAGCGGTTTTACCCGGAGGGCAACGTGGTGCGGCTGCAGCCGGCCAACGTGGAGATGGAGCCGATCTACGTTCCCGCAGCGCAGGTGGCCATCCAGGGCCGGGTATTGGGCGTGCTGCGCAAGTACCGTTGAGGCCTCGCTTCCCGGTTCTTCGGCCGCTTCGGCGATTTTCCGCGCATCGCCTGCTTATAATGAAGCAGCCATGCGCACAATCGTGACGGCGGATCGCCTTTGGAACGGCGTCGAACTCATCGAACAGCCCTTGCTGGAAATCGAAGGCGGCCGGATTGCCGCAATCGGCTCGCGCGCCTCGGCAGCCGAACCGGTTCCCTGCGGGGTAAAAGTGCTCCGGTTCCCGGGCGCAACGCTTGCTCCTTCGTTCTTCGATGTGCACTTCCATGGCGCTGCCGGCCACGACGTGATGGAGGCGACGCCGGAGGCAATCGCGGCCATCGGAACGCTGCTGGCGCGCCACGGAACGGCGGCGTATCTGGCCACAACGGTCACCGCCCCTCTGGACGCGACGCTGCGCGCTGTCGCGGGGCTGGCGGAGCTGATCGAAAAGCCGGAGCGGATTCACGGGCAGCGCGGCGAGGGCTGCGCGCGCCCGATCGGCATTCACCTCGAAGGACCGTTTCTTTCTCATGCCAGGCGCGGAGTGCAGCCGGCCGAGCATCTGCTTGCTCCGGATATCGACGCCTTCGACCGGCTGTACGAGGCCGGCGGCGGGCATGTGCGGTTGATGACGCTGGCGCCCGAACTGCCCGGAGCTATCGATCTGGCGCGGCACGCCACCGAACGCGGCGTGCGCGTGTCGCTGGGCCACTCGAATGCCGGCGCGGCCGAGACGCGCGCCGCAATCGACGCTGGCGCGGCAAGCGCGACGCACACCTTCAACGCCATGCGGCCGCTCGATCATCGCGAGCCGGGCATCCTGGGCGTGGTGCTGACCGACGATCGGCTTTACGCCGAGCTGATCTGCGACGGCATCCACTCTGACCCGCAGATGGCTAAGCTGTGGTGGAGGTCCAAGGGCGAGAGCCGCGGCATCCTGATTACCGACGCGATGAGCGCGGCCGGGATGCCGGACGGCGAGTACAGGCTTGGCGGCTTTGCCGTGCAGGTGGCCGGCGGCCGGGCCATGGCCGGCGGAGTGCTGGCCGGCAGCGTGCTTACGCTCGACCGCGCGCTGAGCAACTTTGTACGGTTCACCGGCGCGCCGCTGGACAAGGCGCTGCGCCTGCTCACCGTCAACCCGGCGGCAATGCTCGGAATTGATGGACAGGCCGGAACGCTCGCAGTGGGCGCGCCGGCCAACCTGGTTGCCGTCGATGCGGCCGGAAAACTGGCCGCCGCAATGGTTGACGGCCAGCTCAGCTCAGCCTGAAATCCCCTTGCCCTGGCGGCTCAGCATGCGCTGAGCGCGCCAGACGGCGCCGTCGAGCGAGACCGTCGCTTCCGGCTGCACAGGCATCTCGGGGGCGCCGGCTTTGAGCCCGGCAAAGAATGCCTCGCGCACCATCGCCATTTTTTCGATCACGCTGCCCGTCCATGCCACCGGAACTTCGCCGGCAATCCCGTGCTTGCGCTTGAGCTTGGAGCGCACCAGCAGGACGAATTCGACCAGATCCGCCGCAGCCTGCCTGAGAACTCCGACGGCAACCGGATCGCCCGCCTCGGCCAGTTCGTTAATGGCCGGAGCGAGCGCGGCAAAGTCGGGGCCGGGCGTTGCATCGCCCACGTTGATCAGCTCGTCGATGGTCGCCGTACCCCAGATTTCGCCCACACGCCTGAGCACGGACTGCGGCTCTTCCCGATCGTAGGCATGCAGCGCACGCCGGATCGCATTCACTCCAATCCAGTAGCCCGAACCCTCGTCGCCCAGGCGCGAACTCCAGCCGCCGGCCGATTCACGCTGGCCATCGGCGGTGCGGCCGATCGTATTCGACCCGGTGCCGGCGATCTGCAGGATGCCAGGGCCGCCCTTGAATGCGGCGTCGAGGGCGATCACCTCGTCGCCGACGACCTCCGACTTCTTCACGCCGAAATCGTTGAAGACGGCCGTGATCCATTCAGGTATGCCCGGCATCGAGGCGCTGGCCACGCCGCAGCAGGCCGCATCCACCCCTTTGACGCCGGCCTGCGAGAACACCTCACTGAGCAGCGCGCGCAGGTTCGCCTCTGCTGCTTCGGCGCCCACGCGCAGCCGTTTGATAGAACCGCTTTGCCCGCTGGCGACCACTTTCCCATCGGCAACAATGGCCGCACGCGTATTGGTGCCGCCCCCGTCAATTCCCAGAACCACGCCCATCGAAAGCTCCAAAACTCTTTCAGTGTATTTCATCGGTTCGATTCGGCCCGCGGCGGCTATTGATGAAGCGCGCTCTGGCGCTGCGCCGGGCAAGCGCAGGAGCGGTAAGCCGCGCCGGTGTCATTGCCCAGCGCGCAGACATATTGCGGCCAGAACGCCTTCAGCACAACCGATTCATCGCGAACGAAATAGTTATGCAGATACTCCCGGCTTGCCGGCGAAACAGCCGCCGGGTCATGGCTGAATTGGCCGATGAGCCGCGCAACCGACTGCGCATTGAAGCCGGATTCGCCGTAGGCGGAGCCGAAGTCATACTCTTCGGACCATTGCGCGCCGACGCCGGTCTGATTCGACGCCTCGATCACGCGATAATCGGCCAGCTCCGCGGTCTCCGGATCGACCTCGGCTACGGTGAACGAGGGATTGTTGCCGTCGACAGGCGAGATGGAGCCGACCATCTTGACTGCGACAGCCGGAGCCCCGCTCTGCGCAGGCTGAAGCAATCGCAGCTCATCCATGTGCGTGTGAGCAAAGATTACAAGCCTGATCGCCTCGCCGTATTCAGAGAGCGTTCTGGCGAGTGCATCCCCCGACAGAAACATGACCGGATCCTCGCCGCCGCACAGGTCGCGCATCCTGCGCGCGGTCGAGTAAGGATCGACGCCGGTGGGAATGTGTGCCATGACCCAGAGGCGCCGGCCGCTCCGGCGCGCATCCTCAAGCTGGCTGCGCAGCCAGGCGATCTGTTCTGCCGCCGGCGCGGGATCGGACTTTCCGGCACAGCTGCGGTAACGGCTCGATTGAAACAGATCGTCGAGCACAACGATGCGGGCATTGCGGATCGGCGCGGGCAATTCGGCCGAGTAGTTTCCGCCATCGGCAAAGACCTGCTCGGCGCGTTTGCGGTCAGCGGCCGGCAAACCGGCGGCGAAGACCGGCCCCTCGGATGCCAGAAAGGCTCCGTGCGCGTCCAGTCTGTAATCGCCACAGTCGGAATCATTGTTGCCCAGCGCAGCGTACACCGGCGCGCCGGGGAATGACGCACGCAGCTCGGCCAGGACAAAGACGATCGTCTTCTCCACGAATTTCCCGTAATCCTCGGGCGAGGCATGGGGAAGCGCAACCGCAAATTTACAGGAAAATTGGTGCGCGATCAGATCTCCGCTGACGGTTATAAAGCGCGCTCCGGCGGCATGCGCCCGCATGGCCTGAAGGCTGGATACAAACAGCGGATAGGAAGTGTCCGTTCCCCGGGCGCCGCACTGCTGCTGCAGGGCGGCAAAACCGGCCGCCCGGCCGGGCGTCTCCGGCGCGGCAAGGATTGCCTTCCAGCCAGTGACCGGCGCGGCATTCAGCCGTGCAATCTTACCCGGATCCCAGAATGGCTCGAAGTGGATGTCCGAGACTATCACAGCCTGCACGGCTGCCGGCTGCGAAGCTGGCTGCGCATGGGCCCATGCGCCTGCGGACAACCACAACAGACAACAGGCAATAACCAATCTCCAATCACTGCGCATGAATCCCCCATCCCATGCTGAACTCGGCAAAATCGAAAATAAAAACGGGGCCTGCATTGCGTAGGATAATCGGCCAGCCATGGCCCTCCGCATTAAGCTCGTATTGAATTTACAGTCCATGCCGGAGCGCGAGCCCCTCCCACGTGTCCGGCAGCGTGTGCTATACGTCCCACATGCCGTCAATCAGGACCGCCGCTGTTCTCTGTCTGCTTGCCATCGCAATGCCTCTGGCTGCGCAGGCCGTTGCGCCGGCCCCGCCGATGGGCTGGAACTCCTGGGATGCTTACGGGCTCACGATTAACGAGAGGCAGTTCAAGGCCAACGCCTCGGTGCTGGCCGGCTTCCGGCGATTTGGATGGAAGTACGCCGTCGTCGACGAGGGCTGGTACATGGCCAACCCCGAGGGACGCGATGTGGCAGAGCGCAAATACCAGTGGAACGCCAACGGGCTTCTGATTCCCGACGCCGGCCGTTTTCCTTCGGCCTCCGACGGCGCCGGATTCCGCGCGCTGGCCGCCTGGACGCATGCGCAGGGCCTGAAGTTCGGCATTCACATCGTGCGCGGCATTCCGCGGCAGGTGGCCGCGGCCAACCTGCCCATCGCCGGCTCGCAATTTCACGCCAGGGACGCGGCCGATACCGGCTCCACCTGCCCCTGGGACGACGGCAACTACGGAGTAGCCGATAATGCCGCCGGGCAGGCCTACTACGACTCCATGATGCGGCTCTATGCGAGCTGGGGCGTAGATTTCCTGAAGGCGGACTGCATCGCCAGCCACCCCTACCGACCCTCGGAGATCCGGCAGATTGCCGCGGCCATTCGCAAGACGGGCCGGCCGATGGTGCTGAGCCTTTCGCCCGGCCCTGCGGAACTCTCCCATGCGGCCGAACTGGCTCAATACGCGCAGATGTGGCGTATCAGCGACGATCACTGGGACGGCTGGACCTTCGAGCACAGGAGCGACAGCGGTTTTCCGTCAGGCATTCGCGAGGCCTTCGATCTGCTGGCCGGATGGTCTCCTTATGCCGGCCCTGGCCACTGGCCGGACGCCGACATGCTGCCCGAGGGGTGGCTCGGCCCGCGTCCGGGCTGGGGCCGGCCGCGGCAGTCGCGCGAAACCGCAGATGAGCAGCGCACGGAATTCGCCCTCTGGGCGATTGCGCGCTCGCCCCTGATTCTCGGCGGCAACCTTACGCGGCTGGACGCGCTCACGCGGTCGCTCATGTCGAACCGCAGCCTGCTGTTCGTAAATCAGAACGCGACCGGCAGCGGGCCGGTAGACGCCACAGCGCTGGGACCGGAATTCGGCAACATCCGCCTCTGGCGGGCCGTCGTCGACCGGCCTGGGCAATACCGCTATGCGGAGTACTTTGGCTTCTTCAACCTTGACGACAAGCCCGTTATGCTGCGCGCCTCGTGGAAACAGCTCGGGCTCGAGGGTAAACATGCCGGGCAGAGCTGCTGGGACGATTCGCCGGCCAGACCGGGCAAGGATATCGCCGTAAAACTCCCGCCGCACGGCGGCGCAGTGTACCAGGTGCGCTGAGCCGATTCTTTTACGCGGCGGCAAACAGAAGAACAGACCGCTTGTCGTTGGCGGCCGGCAACCGGCGCGGCTGGCTATGCGAAACTAAGT
>DATGLJ010000193.1:0-3007 GCA_035294185.1 Occallatibacter sp.
CGACGCTCTCCTTGCTGCCTTTCCTGGTGGGCTGTGCTGCGTGGCAGTCGCGTCAGATGGGAAAACCCTGGATGCGCAACGCGGCGCTGGCGCTGCTCAGTGCGCTGGCTGTGCTGACACCCTGGACAATCCGCAATTACCGGCAGGTGGGCGTGCTTTGCCCCGTGCGGGATAACTTCTGGCTCGAACTCTACGACGACAACGGCGGCGACGCCTCCCTCGATCCAAGCTTCGCGCATCCTTCCAGCAATCCTGCGGAGATGAAGAAGTTCCTCGCCATGGGCGAACCGGCATTTCTCGCGGAAAAGAAGACTCTCGCGCAGCGATACATCCGCCAGCATCCGGATTTCATGATCGACAAGACGCTGCGCAGGATCCGCTACTACTGGACCGGCTACTGGAGCTTTTCCGCCGAGGAGCTGCGGGAGCAGCCCTATGAGCCGTGGAACGCGTTTCAGGTTTGCAGCATGACGCTGTTGATGCTGGTCGGGCTGCGGAGCATGTGGCAATCCAATCGCACCGCCTGCATCCCCTACCTTATGCTGGTCTGCATTTTTCCTGTCACCTATTACATTACACACCCGCTGATGGACTACCGGGAGCCGATCGAACCGGCCATTATTGTTTTGGCCGTTGCGGGAGCCGCGAGGTTGAGCCGGGTTTTTGTGCGCGGCTATAGCTGGACGGGTATGCCTGCCTCCGAGGTTGAGGCGGGCTGAGAAAAGAGAGCGCATTTCTGCCGATGCGGGCCGGTTGCCCTGGAGAGGCAATGGGGGCAGATTGAAATCGCATTCCCTCTGGGGCTGAAGCCCGTACCCTTCAAGCTGACCCACTACAGAAGCAGCAAGGGGGTGTACAGCGTTTGCCCCTATGCGCTACCCTTGCATCGTCATGAAAAAACAGAAGGTTGGCCACGCTAAAACGTTTTTGCAATCTCTCCGGACTTTCGCTTTTATCCTTCTGCCTTGTCTCGCGCCGTCGGCGCCGCTCGCCGCGCAGGCTCCGGCTCCGGATTCGCCGGCCATTGAAGCCAAGGCCCGCGAGATGCTCTCCAGGCTCACCCTTGAGCAGAAGATTGAGCTGATCGGCGGCGTGGACAGCATGTACACGCATGCCATGCCGTCGATCGGGCTGCCCCGGTTCAAGATGTCCGACGCCTCGGTGGGCGTGCGCACCTGGGGGCCGACGACGGCCTATGCCGGCGGGGTGGCGCTGGCCGCCACGTGGGATCGCGACTTTGCCCGCGCGCTGGGCGAGAGCCTGGGCCGCGACGCCCGGGCGCGCGGCGTGAACTTCCTGCTCGGTCCGGGCGTCAATATTGCCCGCTCGCCGGTGGCCGGGCGCAATTTCGAGTACCTGTCCGAAGATCCGTATCTGAACTCCGAGCTGGTTGTGCCGTATGTGGAGGGCGTGCAGTCGGAGGGCGTGATCGCGACGGTGAAGCACTACGCGCTCAACAACCAGGAGTTCGACCGGCATAATGCCAGCTCCGACGTGGACGAGCGCACCATGCGCGAGATCTACCTGCCGGCGTTCGAGGCCGCGGTGACGCGCGGTCACGCCGACGCGGTGATGAACTCCTACAACCTGGTCAACAACGTCCACTCCACGCAGAACGAGTTTTTGAATCTGAAGGTGCTCAAGGGCGAGTGGGGATTCAAGGGCATCCTTATGTCGGATTGGGATGCGACCTACGACGGCGTGGCCGCGGCCAACAACGGGCTCGATCTGGAGATGCCGAGTCCCAAATTCATGAATGCGCAGAACCTGCTGCCAGCGGTGAAGAACGGCACAGTGAAAGAGGCGACGATCGACGACAAGGTGCTGCGCCTGCTGCGAACAGAGCTGCGCTACGGCTTTACCGAGCGGCCGCAGTTCGATCCGGCCGACGCCATCTATTCGGTTGCCGACCGCGCGGTTGCGCTGCGCGGGGCGCTTGAGAGCATTACGCTGCTTAAGAACGAGGGCCATCTGCTGCCGCTCGATCCGGCTCGGGTGAAGACGGTCGCCGTGATCGGGCCCGATGCATGGCCGGCGGTGACCGGCGGCGGCGGCTCGTCCCAGGCTACGGCCTTCGATCCGGTCAGTATCGTGGCCGGTATTGGCAATGAGCTTGGACCGCAGGGGGTGGTTCTCTACAGCCGCGGCCTGCCGGAGCTGTCCGATGTTTTCCGCTGGGCGCATTGGCAGGGCGGGGTGAAGGTGGAGACCTTTGCCAACCGGAACTTCAGCGGGGAGCCGGTGACCGGCACGCGGCGTAATGTGGCCGATTGGCAGCCGGGCCAATGGTTGCCGCCGGGGCCGGCGCGCAGCATTCGCTACACGGAGGATTTCAAGGCAGACAAGGCGGGCAAGTATCTGCTGGTGGCCGGGGTCGCCGGCCAGGACGGGTTGCGCCTTACCGTAGATGGCAAGGCGCTGTCGGATGAGCAGCCTGCAGAAGGAGCGGTACCGAAGGCCTTCCGGCTCGATCTTGCTGCAGGACAAACGATTCGCATCCAGGCCGATTATCTGCCGTACTCAAATTCGAACTGCTTCGGAATGGGCGTGACGTATGAGCCCGATCTGGTATCGGCCGAGGCCAGGGAGTATGCGGCCAGGGCCGATGTGGTGGTGGTGGCGGTGGGCTTTGATCCGGTGACCGAGGGCGAGGGTCACGACCGCACTTTCGATTTGCCGTGGGGACAGGCTGCGCTGATTGACGCCATGACAGCGGCTAATCCGCGGACCATCGTCATTCTCACCGGCGGCGGCGGCATGAATGTCGAGCCGTGGATCGACCGTGTGCCGGCGCTCGTCGATGACTGGTATCCCGGACAGGAAGGCGGAACGGCGATTGCGCAGATTCTCTTCGGCAAGCATGATCCCGAGGGCCGGCTTCCGGTGAGCTTCGATCGCGCCTGGAGCGAAAATCCCTCCTATCCCTGGTACTACGGCAACCCAGCCGATGACACGGTTCTGCATGCGCACGGATCGAACGGGCAGCCGGTTGACTATACGATCCGCC
>DATGLJ010000194.1:0-7471 GCA_035294185.1 Occallatibacter sp.
GTCGCGGTTTGCGCCGCCGCTTGACGAGCCAAGCGCCTAGCCGGCGCAGGTCATTTTCCGCTTGCCGGCGCGCTACTTTTTCGGCAGCGGCTCCTGATCGCGCGTGTTCATGAAGGCGCGCCTGCCGCCCTGCGGGCGCAGATTGGGATCGCTTACCGGCGGCCGCTCGTCCTCGCCGCCGAAGCCATGAACGAGCAGCGGATTCGGCCGGAACCTGGGCGGACCGCCGTAGAATTGGCGCGCATGGCTTAAGAGCATTCCGGCGCGGCCGTGCATGGGCTGCACGATGCCGCGAATCTGCACGTCCATATTGCGATATTTGTTCAGTTCGCCGACGGTGTCGTGGTCCTTCCACAGACTCACCACCGTGAAGCGGCAGTTTTCGTCCGATGTTTCGGGCGAGCAGACGTCGAGGAAGCGCGTTCCGTCGGGAAGCTGGACGACATCGTAGACGTGCGCCGAAACGCAGACATCCTTGTTGAGCATGTGCGCCGCCTCATCGGCGGAATAGCACTGCCGTGGCGTCCGCGCAAAGACTGCGGGCGCACAGGCAATCAGAAACGCGACGGGCCACAGGCGGCCGGAGCGCATGGATAGCCGTTCCCGAGAGGTGCGCACAGAGTAGCGCGATTGCTCGCAGAGCAGCTGCCGCTGCGGCAAATCCTCCGGTTGCGCCCGCCAGACCCTCGCAGGCGCTGCTTTTCTGCCGGTCCATCGCGTCAGACAGAATCTATTCTGCATGAAACAGGCCATGTGCAATGCGATAGGAATCCCGCTCTCCTCAGGCGTTGCCTTCGGGTTCGATCTCTGCGAGCGCAATGTTGAAAAACTCATCGGCATCGAAATAGAAGCGGTCGCCGTCGACGCGCAGCGTGCAAACGGCCGCCGCGCGGAAGACCGCCGCATGCGCGAGCGTGCATTGCGGAGTATCGATGTCGATGGTCCAACCCCGCATCCGCTCATCCTTCATCATCAGTTCCGACAGGCATTCCATTCGGGCAGAGATGCAGAATATCCTGTCCGCGCTTTTTTCCTGGCCGCGGAAGCGCCGGCCGAGAATGGCGATCAGTGTGAAGAAGTCGATATTCTCCTGCCGATCGCGCCGTGCCATCTCCTGCGCCAGGTAAGCGACATCGTCAGGATCGATTTTCAGGCTTGTAATCTCCTGCCACTGAGCCGAAAGATTGTCCATTATTCCCCTCGCATGCGCCGCGGGAATTTTATGGATAGCTACTCTAAAGCGGCCGATTGTGGAAAACCAGGTGCGAGTCCCGGAAGCTGGGACGCGGAATTCGGGCCAGCCTGCGCAGGAAGCCTGAAATTGCCAGAGGACCAGAGTGAGAGCATTCTGAAGGGAGTTTTGATGAGCAATCCCCGAGCCGGCTTTTTCAAGTCCATTCTCGGCAATTGCTCCGGCGGGCGAGCCGCCGGAGCGTAGAAGATTGTTTGGGCGCCGAAGGCCGATGCTGTCCTGCGTCTCTGGAGTTGATTGCCAATACGATGTAATTTGCCGTATCCATCCAACATGCAGACCATCTATCTGATCACTACCGGCGGCACCATCGAAAAGGAGTACTCCGAAGAGTCGGGCGCGGTGCTCAATGCCTCCAACAAGATTGGCCAGTATCTGAGCCTGCTGCGCCTGCCGGAGATTGACGTCCGCGTGATCCCGCTGATGAACAAGGACAGCCTGGAGATAAGCGCCAGCGATCGCGCGCTGCTGGTGGAAGAGGTGAAGAAGCTGCTCGGCGAGAACTGCCCGGTGGTGATCACGCACGGAACCGACACGATGGTCGAGAGCGGCCGGGCGATCGAGGCCGCGATTCCTGCGCCGGCCGTGCCGATCATTCTTACCGGCGCCATGGCGCCGCTCGGCTTTGAGCGCAGCGACGGGCTGCAGAACCTGACCGAGAGCCTCTTTGCGGCGCGGCTGCTCGGCCCCGGCGTTTACGTCGTTCTCCACAGCCAGGTGTTTCCGGTGAGCCAGGTGCGCAAGGACCGCGAGCGCAGCACCTTTGTCCGGAGTTGATGCGATAGAGTTTCCATTAGCCGGAGGGCGGCGATGAAGGCTTTGGTCAAAAGCAGGGCCGAGCGCGGACTGTGGCTTGAAGACATTCCCGAGCCGCAGATCGGCATCAACGATGTTCTGGTGCGCGTGCATTACACCGGCATCTGCGGCACCGATGTCCATATCTACGACTGGGACGAGTGGGCGCAGAAGACGATTCCGGTGCCGATGGCCATCGGGCACGAATTCGCAGGCGAGATTGTCGCTGTCGGCTCCAACGTAAGTGATTTTTTCCCCGGCGATATCGTCAGCGGCGAAGGCCACGTGGTCTGCGGGCGCTGCCGCAACTGCCTTGCCGGCCGCCGTCACCTTTGCGCGCACACGCAGGGCGTGGGCGTGAATCGTCCGGGCGCATTCGCCGAGCTGATTGCGCTGCCCATGTCCAACATCTGGCGTCACAATCCCGGCATCGACGAAGAGATCGCCGCGATCTTCGATCCCTTCGGCAACGCTGTGCATACGGCGCTTTCGTTTCCCGTCCTCGGCGAGGATGTGCTGATCACCGGCGCGGGGCCGATCGGGCTGATGGCGATTCCGGTAGCGCGGCATGCGGGCGCGCGCCACATCGTCGTCACCGACCTGAATCCTTTCCGGCTCGATCTTGCGCGGAAGATGGGAGCGACGCTGGCCGTCAATCCAGCCGAGACGCCGCTTGGCGAAATCCAGCGGCAACTCGGCATGCAGGAGGGTTTCGACGTGGGCCTCGAGATGTCGGGCAACGCGCAGGCCCTGCGCGAGATGATCGCCAACATGAGCCACGGCGGAAAGATCGCCATTCTCGGCATTCCCGGCGAAGAAATCCGGATCGACATGCGCCGGGTGATCTTCGACATGCTGACCATCAAGGGCATTTACGGGCGCGAGATGTACGAGACCTGGTACAAGATGACGGTGATGCTCAATTCGGGTCTCGATATTTCTCAGGTGATTACGCACCGCTTTCTGTGGAACGAATATGAGGCCGGCTTCGAGGCGATGCGCTCCGGACGCGCCGGAAAAGTCGTATTGAACTGGATGGCCGTTTGATAACGGCAGGTGCGCAGGCGTGTTGCACGCGTCCGATTCCGCCGTCCTGAATGATGGGTCCTGCCCGGACATGCCGGCTATGCGCCCGCCGGGGAAAGAGCCTGGAGCCACTACCGGCGATCCCGCCTGTTTGCAATTCCGGGGCCACTTCGATATGATCGTTCAATGTGTCCGGAGGAAAACTCCGGACCGTCAATAGCACCACGGCATTTGGGTCCCGGCCGGGCGGGCGGCGAGTTGGAAGATGCCCGATGAGGCGGCGGATTCCTGCACGATGCGGGCTGGCAACTGCGGTGGGAGACGAGGAACGAATGGGTAAAGCAGGCAGGAATATTGCGAAGGCGCGCGCCGCTGTGACCAAGCCGGCGTATCCGCTGCCGGAAGCAGTCGAGCTCCTTAAAAAAGTCAAGTACGCCAAGTTCGACGAGACCGTCGATCTGACCATGCGGCTGGGCGTGGATACGCGGCACGCCGACCAGATGGTGCGCGGAACGGTGGTTCTGCCGCACGGGCTGGGCAAGACCAAGACCGTGGCCGTGATCGCTACCGGCGACCGCCAGCGCGAGGCGCAGGAAGCGGGCGCGGATTTTGTCGGCGGCGAGGAGATGGTCGAGAAGATCCAGAAGGAAAACTGGACCGACTTCGACGCGCTGATTGCGACGCCGGACATGATGAGGGTTGTCGGCCGTCTGGGCAAGGTGCTCGGGCCGAAGGGTCTGATGCCTAACCCGAAGACGGGAACCGTGACCATGGACGTGGCGGCGGCGGTTAAAGAGATCAAGGCCGGCAAGGTGGAGTTTCGCGCCGATAAGACGAGCCTCGTGCATGTCCCTGTGGGAAAACTCAGTTTCGACCCGCAAAAGCTTATCGATAATGCGACGACCGTGATTACGTCGATTGTGCGCGCCAAGCCTTCGGCGGCCAAGGGCAAGTACATCAAGAGCGTTACGCTGAGCTCGACGATGGGCCCGGGCGTGCCGCTGGATTCGGCCGTGGCCGACGCGGCCGGAAAACACTGAGCGGCAGGGAGCAGGGCTGGTGCTTGTTCTCGCGGGCGTATGGCCCGGCGAGAACATTTAAGTTCTGAAGAATTTAGCGATGAGCGCCGGGTTGGCGCTAGGCAGAGCGAGGTAGAGGCGGAAGGGTAAGGCGCAGGCCGGGATTTCAATTCCTGGCTGCCCTCATCCCGGGTCCCTGCCGGAGCGGAGCGAAGGCGATGGCGATTTCGAAGGCGAAGAAGGCGGAGAAGGTAAAGCAGCTTGCAGGCGAGCTGAAGGACTCGACGGCGGCGATCGTCGGGACCTTCTCAAAGTTGACGGTTGCGAAGGATTACGAGCTGCGCAAGGTGATTCGCGAGGCGGGCGGCAAGTACCGCGTGGTGAAGAACAAGCTGGCGGCGATTTCGGGCTCGGGCACGCAGGTTGAGGCTGCGCTCAAGGGCCTGAAGGGCGTCAATTCGGTGGCGTTTACCGCGGGCGATCCGGTGGCCCTGGCCAAGGTCTTTGCCAGGTGGGCGGGCGAGAATGCCGAGTTTGAGTTCAAGCTGGGCATTGTGGACGGCAAGCTGCTGACGGTGAGCGAGGTCAAGGCGCTGGCCACGATGCCGGGCAAGGAAGAGATTTACTCGAAGCTGCTGTTCCTTATTAATGCTCCGGCGCAGCGGCTGGCCACGGTGCTCAATGCTACGGGCCGCGACCTGGCGGTGGTCCTGGGCCAGGGCGTGGAGAAGCAGAAGTTCGGCGCGGCCTAGCCGCGCGGGGGTTGAGCGGTTTCTTCCCTGGCCGCAAAATGGCGGCGGGGTGGGGCCGCGGGTGGCTGACGATCGCCGAAGGCAGATCGGCGGCTGCCGGTTACAGGTTCTGGCTGCATGGGCAAATGGGAAGGGCGCGGGTCTGGCGCATCGGAAACTTTCCACTGCGCGGGGCAGCCTTTAGGACGAGCATGAACGGCTCGGCCGGCAATTCAGACGAATTCGATTGGAGAAGAAGATGGCGGATATCGCGCAGTTGGAAGAGCAGATTGTTTCGTTGAGCCTGCTGGAAGCGGCGGCTCTGGTGAAGAAGCTGGAAGAGCGGCTTGGCGTTTCGGCGGCGGCGGCGGCCCCGGTAGTGGTTGCCGGCGGCGCGGCGGCCGGCGGCGGCGCAGCGGCGGCGGCCGAGGAGAAGACCGAATTTCAGGTCATTCTGAAGGACGCTGGCGCCAACAAGATCAACACCATCAAGGCTGTGCGCGAGGTTACCTCGCTCGGCCTGAAGGAAGCCAAGGATCTGGTCGATGGGGCTCCAAAGACGCTCAAGGAAAATGCGTCCAAGGAAGAGGCCGAGAGCATCAAAAAGAAGTTCGAAGGCATCGCGACCATCGAAGTCAAGTAGCCATCGGGAGCTTGCAAGAGCGGCCGGGACGCGCTACGATAAAAGTTGCGCGTCTTTTCGCCGGTTCCGGCTTTTTCAGGGAATAAGCCGAACCGGCCGGCGCGATGGTGCGATTTTTAATGACAGGCTGGGCGCCGGTTATGCGAGGCGGGATTCGCATGGCCGGTAACCGGTTGCGATGAACTCTATCTGGATCGGCGGATTGCCTCGAGTGCGGGAGGGGCCGCCGGTGAGTCGACTAGGCTGGCGAGCAAGCAGTCCGAAGCGAGATTTTGGAATCGGCGAGAGCGGGGCATCGGAATTCGGGAGCATGGGCGATGGGCCACGCTCGTGAGGCATTGTGTCCTTACGAGCTATTCGTGTCTCCTGTTCGGTTTTCAACAGAGCGGGCGGGATTTTTGCCTGCGCTGCCCTGGCGCAGACCTGTCCCCTGCGGTGAATTCCGATTTTTTCGGCTGTCTTCCTGCTTCGAAGCTTCTCCCGAATGTGCGCAGTCTAGCGCAGCAGCCAGATGAGCGGCAAGCCTGTCGCTGAGGAATAAATGGCGGCAATGTCCCGGCGCCGAAGTCCCGCTTCGGGCCCGGGATGGCGGTAAACGAGAGGTTGGCCGGCCCCAAAAGCCGGCCGGATGTGCGAGTTTTCTTCAAGCAGATTTAAGGAAATGTTCTGTTATTGAGCGGGCGCCGCGAGGTTCAGGCGCCTGCCCGGCGCGCGCCGGCTCTGCCGCGCCGGCCTCCGAAGAGCCTCAGGAGCGATCATGTCCAACGAGAAGCGCGCGATTCGCAGCCGGCTCGATTTTTCGAAGATTCCTACGGCGACCCAGATCCCCAACCTGATCGAAGTGCAGCGGCGCTCCTACGAGCGTTTCCTGCAGATGGACAAGCTGCCCAACGAGCGCGACGACTCGGGGCTGCAGTCGGTGTTTGTGTCGGTATTTCCCATCACCGACTTTCGCGGCATCTCGCAGCTGGACTTCGTGGACTACTCGATCGGCAACTGGGAGTGCAAGTGCGGCCACCTGAAGGGACTGCATCACCTGCGCACGGCCTGCGTGCATTGCGGGGCGATGGTGATTACGGATCCGTTCCTGCCCGGCGACGTGCTCTGCCAGAAGTGCGGAACGTATAACAAGAACACGCCGGACTTCTGCAACAAGTGCGGCGACCCGGTGAGCCTGCAGCTGAAGTACGACCAGCAGGAGTGCGAAGAGCGCGGCATGACGTTCTCGGCGCCGCTGAAGGTTACCGTCCGGCTGACCATCTACGACAAGGACCCGGAGACCGGCAACAAGACGATCCGCGACATTAAAGAACAAGAGGTGTTTTTCGGCGATATTCCCCTGATGACGCCGAACGGGACGTTCATCGTGAACGGTACCGAGCGCGTGATCGTTTCGCAGCTGCACCGCTCGCCCGGTGTCTTCTTCGAGACGGCGAACAACCGCACCTACTTTCTGGGCAAGATCATTCCTTACCGCGGCTCCTGGGTGGAGTTCGAGTATGACCAGAAGAACACGCTGTACGTGCGCATCGACCGCAAGCGCAAGTTCCTGGGCACGATCTTCCTGCGCGCGCTGGGGCTGCGTTCGGACGAGGAGATTCTCAAGACCTTCTACACGGTCGACCGCATTCACATTGTGAACGGCAAGCTCGAGTGGGCGGTGCCGGAGGATCCGGCCGTAGGCACGCATCTGGTGGGTTCCAAGCCGGCGCACGCCATTCTGCATGGCGGCGAAGAGATTGCGCACTCGGGCCGGAAGATCACGCAGCACGCGCTGAAGGCGCTGCGCGCCGCCGGCATCAGCCGCGTGGAAGTGGAGGCGGCGGAGCTGGACGGGGCGCTGACGGCCGCCGATGTGGTGAACACCGAAACGGGCGAAGTGATCGTCGAGGCCAACGTGGAGCTGACGGCCGACCGCCTGCACAAGCTGATGGCCGCCAAGGTCGCGAGCTTCGAGGTGTTCTTCCCGGATCGCGACGATGTGGGCAATGTGATCTCGAATACG
>DATGLJ010000195.1:0-5107 GCA_035294185.1 Occallatibacter sp.
CGGTCCATTACGTGACACCAGTGGCACCACGCTGCGCCAATGTCGAGAAGGATGGGCTTGTCTTCGGCTTGCGCGCGGGCAAAGGCCGCTTCGCCCCACGGCAGCCACTGCACCGGCTGATGGCGCGCCGAGCGCAGGTAGGAGGAAGCGGAGTTTTCAAGCTCGTTGGCGAAGACAGGATCGTGCATGGCGGCGTGCTGCTGCATCTGATAAGAATAGATGCAATCGGCGCGCCGGCGCCAACCGGCTCGGGCGCGCCGGCTTCGACCGGAATGCAGGGCCCTGCTTATCCTGCAGCGCGGAAGGCCCTGCCGCGCTAGGTTTTTGCCAGTTCCTGTTCAATCGCTGCGATCAGCTCCGGCGCGTCGGGCTGCGTATCGGGCGAGAACCGCTTTACGACCTGGCCATCGCGGCCTACGAGGAATTTTTCGAAGTTCCACAGAATTTCCGGCTCCGGCAGCGTGTCAATGCCATAGCCTTTCAGCTTTTCGCGGAAGGGCGTTTCCGCCGTGCTCTCGGCTCGGGGCTGGGCGGCGATGAGCGCGGCATACAGAGGATGCTTGCCGGGGCCGGCGACCGTGATTTTGCTGAACAGTGGAAAGGTGACGCCGTAGTTCAGCTTGCAGAAAGACTGAATCTCCGCGTTCGTTCCCGGCTCCTGGCCTTTGAAATCGTTCGCCGGGAAAGCGGCGATCTCCAGCCCCTGGCCGCGAAAACGATTGTAAAGATTTTCCAGGCCTTCGTATTGCGGCGTAAGCCCGCACTTCGATGCAACGTTGACGATCAGCAGTACGCGGCCCTTGAATTCGCCAAGAGTCGCAGGCTCGCCGGTGATCTTCTCGACCGGAATCGAATAAATGGATGCGCTCATGATTCTCCCCTGTCTCCAATGCTATAGCGGCTCGGCGATCGGCATGCGCGGAGCGACAACTCTCAGGTTACCCGGTTCTCCGGCAGGAGCGCCTTTGCGCAAGCGCGTGTCTTAACGTACGTGCGGACCGCCGCCCGGAGCCGCGGCTGCAATGATCGGCCCCGCTTCAGCGAGGCGCGCCGCTGGGCTGCTCGGCCGCCGCCAGCGAGCGCTGCACGAGGCTGTGCCTGCGGCTGTAGGTGAAATAGATAATCAGGCCGAAGACGAACCAGCTCCCGAATCCGATCCAGGCAGGCTCGTCGAGCGAAAACATCAGCGCAAGCGAAACAATCATGCCGCAGATGGGAACCAGCGGCACGAGCGGCGTACGGAAGGGGCGCGGAATCTCCGGATGGCGCACGCGCATGACCCAGACGCCGACGCAGACGATGGTGAAGGCGAGAAGCGTGCCGAGGCTGACCAGTTCGCCCAGCAACCCGATGGGGAAAAAGGCCGCGAGAAAAGCGGCGAAGATGCCGACGACGATCGAGGTGATATAGGGCGTTCGGAAGCGCGGGTGAATCCTGCCGGCCCACTGCCACAAAAGGCCGTCGCGCGACATGGTGTAAAGCACGCGCGACTGGCCGAGAAGCATGACCAGCATAACCGAGGCGAGACCGGCGATGGCGCCGAGGTCAATCAGAACCACGGCCCAGCCGACGCCGATGGTGGCCGCGGCGTCGGCCACGGGCGCCGGAACATTGAGCGCGGTATAGGGCTCTACGCCGGTGATCAGGCCGGCTACAAGAATGTAAAGGGCGGTGCAGACGATCAGCGAGCCGAGGATGCCGAAGGGCATGTCCTTTTGCGGGTTGCGCGCTTCCTGGGCGGCGGTGGAGACGGCGTCGAAGCCTATGTAGGCGAAGAAGACCACTCCGGCGCCGCGCATGATGCCCGACCAGCCGTACATGCCGTAGTGGCCGCGGTTGGCGGGGATGAACGGACGCCAGTTAGCCATCATGTGGTGCCAGTGGCCGAAGGCGAAGCTGAGCGCCAGGCCGATGAAGATCAGGACTACCGAGACCTTGATCATGACGGCCGCGCTGTTGAAGTTGGCGGATTCACGCACGCCGACGACCAGCACGATGGTGATGACGATCAGTGCCGCAAGGGCGAAGATGTCTACCTTGGCCGCGAGCGGATGGCCAAAGAGCGAGAAGGCGACCGCAGGAGTGGCATTGAAGGGCAGCTTTGCGCCGAAGAAGGCAAGCAGGCTGCTGACGAAGCCGCTCCAGCCGACGGCAACGGTGGCTGCGCCGAAGGCGTATTCGAGCACCAGCGCCCAACCGATGATCCAGGCGACGATTTCGCCCATGGTGGCGTAGCCGTAGGTGTAGGCGCTTCCGGCAATGGGCAGGAGCGAGGCAAACTCGGCGTAGCAGAGGCCGGCGAAGATGCAGCCGATGCCGGCGATCATATAGGAAAGCACGATGGCCGGTCCGGCGAACTGCGCTGCAGCGGTCCCGGTGAGCACGAAGATGCCTGCCCCGATGATGGCGCCGATGCCCAGGGTAACAAGGTTCACCGGACCAAGCGCGCGCTTGAGCGAGTGCTCATGCGACTCGCCGGACTCCGCCAGGATTTTGTCAATCGGTTTGGTCGCGAAAAGCCTGCCTGCCATTCATTCCTCCGGGCTCTCTTCGATGATGATGTTTGCCTGATTCGCCAATTATCTATCGAGTTCTGTCAGGATTACGTGATGGAAGCGGGTTCTGCCGCGCTGTTTACGCGGCGTGACCAGAACAGATACACGGGGACGCCCATCAGAACAAGCGCCAGCCCGGGCCATGTGTATTGCGGCTTATAACGCAATAATACGGCACAGATCCATGCGGCCATAACGATATAAAGGGCCGGCAGGAGCGGATAGCCAAAGGCTTTGTAGGGCCGCGGCGCATCCGGCCGCCTGGCGCGCAGGATGAAGAGGCTGGCGATGGTGAGGATGTAGAAAATCAGCTCGGCAAAGATGATGTAGTCGAGCAGCTGGCTGTAGGAGCCGGAGACGCAGAGGACCGTAGTCCAGAGGGCTTGCGCGATAAGAGCCGCAACGGGCGTGCGGTAGCGCGGGTGCAGCCTGCCGACGGACTTGAAGAACAGACCATCCTGGCTCATGGCGTAGTAAACGCGCGCCCCGGCCAGAGTCATGCCGTTGGCGCAGCCGAAGGTGGAGATGAGGATTGCGCCGGCCATCAGCATGGCTCCGCCGGAGTGGAAGATCTGGCCGAGCACGGCGGTAGCGACGCGATCCTCGGACGCAAACTGGATGCCGCGGGCCATGGCGGTTGCGCCGTGCGGGTCGCCGTGGAGCGGCAGGACCAGCATATAGCCGAGCGAGACGAGGAAGTAGACGGCGATGACGAAGCCGGTGCCGAGCAGGAGCGAGAGCGGCAGGTTGCGGCGCGGATTTTTTACTTCGCCGGCGGTGAAGGTGATGTTGTTCCAGGCATCGGCGGAGAAGAGCGAGCCGACCTGGACGACGGCCAGAATGACCAGCAGATTCACCCAGGCGGTTGGACCTCCGACGCCGACCTGCACGGCATGGAGCGAGCGCCAGTCTGCGTTGCGCCAGAAATCGGAGCCGAAGTTGGCGCGCCATGCCGTAGCGTTCGCGCCGACTGTGAAGGCAAGCAGGATGAGCGCGGCGAGAGCCAGAGCTTTGGCGGTGGTGAAGATGTTCTGGATGATAGCGCCGAGACTGACGCCGAAGATGTTCACGATAGCGAGCGACAGGACGACGGCGATGCCGGCGAGATTGGCCGTGCTTACGCCGATTTCCATGTTGCCGAGCACCATGGGACCGGCGCGCCAGGCAGGAACGTGGGCGATGTGCCACAGCCAGTGCGTGGTGGAGACGCCGGGAAAGAAGACGCCCAGGAATTTGCCGAAAGCGACGCAGACGGCAGCGATAGTGCCGGTCTGGATGACCAGAAAGAGCGTCCAGCCAAAGAGAAATCCCCAGAGCGGGCCGAGCGCTTCGCGGAGGTAGACGTACTGGCCGCCGGCTTTGGGCATCATGGCGGCCAGCTCGCCGTAGCTGAGGGCGCCGATGAGCGTCATGACGCCGGTGACGACCCAGGCAGCCAGGTAGAGCGCGGGCGAATCGGTGCCGCGGGCAATGTCGGCGTTCACTATATAGATCCCGGAGCCGATCATCGATCCGATGACGATGGCTGTGGAGCTGAAGAGGCCGAGCGACTGCGCGAGACGCGGCTTTTCTCCCGGCGCGGCAGATTCGGAGGCGATAGCGGGTTCGGATCTGGTCACGGTTACATGATTTGTAACCGATCCTGCGCCGGTTTGTCTCCGGATTTCTGCCGGACGCGCATCCCCGAATGCATGATATCCGGCCTGCCGCCGTATTCCATGCCTGCCGCTCCGGACCGCGCCGAAGAAGTGTTCGCGGACAGCTTCAAGGCAACTGCGTCACGTCCCAGCCTCCGCCCAGCGACCGCACCAGGCTGACGCTGGCCGCAAACTGACGGGTCGTCAGGCTGATGGCCGTGCTCTGGTCCGCGAGCAGAGTCTGTTCGGCCGTCAGCACCTCCAGGTAACTGGTCACGCCGCCCTTGTATCGCTGGTTCGAGAGATCGAGCGAATGCTGAGCCGAAGCCACGGCTCGCTGCTCCACCTCCGACTCCTGCTCAAGCACGCGCAGCGCGGAAAGCTGGTCCTCCACGTCGTTGAAAGCCTGAAAGACGGTGTTGCGATAGCCGTTTACCTGCGCCTCGTACAGGTGCCGCGCCTGATCGGTCAACGCGTGGCGCTGTCCGGCGTCGAAGAGCAGCTGCGCGGCCTGTGCGCCCAGTGTCCAGATCGTGCTGGGCCCCTGAATCCACGTGCCGGGGCTGGCGCTCTGAAAGCCGCCCTGCGCGCCCAGCGTAATGTTCGGATAGAAGGCGCTGATGGCAATTCCGATCTGCGCGTTGGCTGCGGCAACCTGGCGCTCGGCGGCGGCGATATCGGGCCGGCGTTCGAGCAGCTGCGAGGGCACGCCGATAGGCACCCTGGGCAGCGGCAGATCGAGCGGAGCAGGCGGCAGGTGGAATGTCGCGATATCGTAGTTGGCGATCGTGCCGATGGCGTGTTCAAACTGCGCACGGGCCACGCCCACATCCACAAGCTGAGCGCGCACCGTCTCAAGCTGGGTCTGTGCCTGCGCCACATCCACGGCCGTGGCCACGCCGCCGGCCAGCCGCT
>DATGLJ010000196.1:0-2481 GCA_035294185.1 Occallatibacter sp.
GGTTCGGTCCCAGATGCCCGCCGGTCTTCGACAGCGTTTTGATGAGAAACTCGCGGATCTCTTCGGCCAGCTCCGCCATCTGTGCTGTCGACAGGCGCTTTACATCCGCAGGTGAATGAATCGACTCTAGTGTTGTTCCCATGCAGGTCCTGAGCCCCGAAAATCCCGGCTGTTTTTGTCTCGTTCCCGGAAGTAACGTTTCCGGAAACTCGCGTCCTATGGAGCCGGGCTCCGCAGAAGCAATCCGATCGCAAAATCTGCTCGAAATCTGCCAACCGCGCTCAGCCGTAAGCCGCGGCTCCGGTACACCGAGCGGGGTAAGCCGATTGTTTCGCTACTCTGCCAGTGTTTAGTATACCCGCAGATAAAATTCGTTCTTCCGGATAAAACCCTCCGGCGGCCAATCTGTTGCCCGGCGCTGCAGGCGCGGGGCCTGCAGCGGGCCCGGCCGGCCGTAAGAGCCTCGCCGCGCTCGAGTTGACTCTCCCATCGCCCCAGCGCCGGCTCCGCCGGATGCCATTCCCCCGGATGCTATTCTTGCCCCGATGCACGGCCTTGCGCTGTTCAAAACCGTTGCGGTGGCTGCGCTGATCCTGGCCAACGCTTTTTTTGTGGCCGCCGAGTTTGCGCTGGTCTCCATCCGCGAAACCCGGATCGAGCAGCTGCTTGCAGCCGGCGTGCCCGGGGCGCGCGCCGTTCGCCGGCTGCAAAGCGGCATTGAAGACCTGCTGCCCGCCGTGCAGCTCGGCGTCACGCTCTGTTCGCTCGCTCTCGGCTGGATCGGCGAGCCGCTGGCCCAGACGCTCTTGCAGCCCCTGCTGCCGGCGCTCGGCCATCCTGTTTACTCCCGTCTGGCCGCGCTGGTTATCGGCTTTGCCCTCATCACGTATTTCCACGTTGTCGTCGGCGAACTGGTTCCCAAGTCGCTTGCCCTGCGCCGGGCCGAAGGGATAGCGGTCGCCATCGCCCCGCCGATGCTGGCTTTTATATCCGTAACCCGGCCGCTCGTTCGCCTCCTGCGCGGCTCCGCGTCGGCCGTTCTCCGCGGCTTCGATGTGCCGCTGTCGGAACGCGCCGCAGTTCACTCGGCCGACGAGCTCAAACTCATCGCCACCGCCGCCCGGCGCATGGGGCTGCTTCCTCCATTTCAGGAAACCCTGATTCATCGAGCCGTCGAGCTCGACGAAGTTCCGGTGCGCGAGGTCATGACCCCGCGCCAGAAGATTTTTTCTCTGCCTTCGGCAATGACAGTGCAGGACGCCATGGCGCGCATCCTCGCCCATCATCGCTCGCGGATTCCCGTTTACGACGAGACGCGCGGCCCCGAACATATTGTCGGCGTGGTCTACGCCCGCGACCTTGCGCGCATCGAGTTTTTCCGCAGGACTTCGGCCCAGACTCCGGCTCAGCCCGGCATCCAGCCGCAGACTTCCGCCGCCGGGCCGCTCCCGGTCCAACCCAACCAGGTCGAGCTGAATCCGGTTCAGCTGCGTCTCGGCCAGATCATGCGCGACGTTCTGGTCGTGCCGGAGACCAAGTCTGTCCTCGACCTGCTGCAGGAATTCAAACGGCGGCGCAGGCATCTGGCGATCGTTGTCGATGAGTTCGGCTCCATTGTCGGTCTGGTTACGGCCGAAGACGCCATCGAGCAGCTTGCCGGCGAGCTTGAGGACGAGTTCGACATTCCCACGCAACCGCTGCTGCCCTCGCGCACCGGACCGTTCACGATGGATGGCGGCGTAAACCTGCGCGACCTCGAGACCCAGATGCAGTGGAATCTGCCGCGCGACGGCGGCGTGGAAACCCTGGCCGGTTTCATGCTTTTCCGGCTCGGCCATATTCCGCAGGCTGGCGAGTCGGTGGTTTACGAAGGCCGCCGCCTGACGGTTCTCGAAATGGACGGCCGCCGCATCGCCAGAATTCTCGTTGAGCCGGCCGGTCAGCCGGAAAGTTCCCCTTTGCCGCGCAGACGCCTGTAGATTCTTCACCGCGTTGCAAAAATTACACATTCCAGGCCATGCAACCTGGCGGAGTCCTCCCGGCTTTTCCACAGGACTGCTGCGCTTTACCGCCTGTTTTTTCTTTCACTTACGCGCGCCGCAACCGTTCGCCCCGGGTTTGGCATCCCTCGTGCCATAGGAAAGGGCAAGAGGCGTTGTCCCGGAGCCAGCGCGGCCCTGACAAAGAAGGCCTCACAACAACGAACCCATCGTACACGGGGGAACTCAATGAACAACATTGCTGGTTATCTTTCCCGGACTTTTCCACGCCAGGCAGCGGTCATTGTCCTGGCCCTGGGCGCAGGCATCCCGGTTTGGTGCCAACAGACGCAGCAGCCGCAGACTCCGCCCGCCACGGTGGACCAGAATGCGCCGGCTCAGGCTGCCGACCAGAATGCGGCCGCCATCCCCGATCAGAACACCGCAGCGCCGAAGCCGGCGAAGGAAGGCTTCTGGGGCCGCATCAATCCGATGGCTCGCA
>DATGLJ010000197.1:0-14991 GCA_035294185.1 Occallatibacter sp.
AGCAGGTCCGAAGGGTGCCGCACTTTTTTGGCCCACGACATCTCGGAGATATGGATCATTCCCTCGACGCCCGGCTCCAGTTCCACGAACGCGCCGAAATCCGTCAGCCGCGTCACCGATCCTGTCACACGCTGGCCGGCCAGGTAGCGCGCGGGCGCGGTCTCCCATGGCTCGGGCTGGAGCTGTTTCAGGCCGAGCGAAATCTTCTTCGTCGCAGGGTCGATCTTTAAAATGCGCATCTGGAGCTGCTGGCCGACCGCAAGCGCATCCTCGGGCCTGCTCACGCGGCTCCAGGAGATATCGCCAATGTGCAGCAGGCCGTCCACGCCGCCGATATCGACAAAGGCGCCATAAGGCACAAGCGAGCGCACGGTCCCGCTGACGGTCTGGCCCTCCTCGAGCGCGGCGCGGCGGCTTTCGAGCGCGGCCCGCGCCTGCTCCTCGAGCACC
The DNA here is from genome assembly GCA_035294185.1 of Occallatibacter sp. Classification (GTDB taxonomy): domain Bacteria; phylum Acidobacteriota; class Terriglobia; order Terriglobales; family Acidobacteriaceae; genus Telmatobacter. The sequence continues at coordinate 451 of DATGLJ010000197.1, forward strand.
ACGCGGCGGTCCACAATTACGTTTTCATCGGCAACGTCGAGCCTGGCGATGCGGCACTGAATCTGCTGGCCGACAAGGGCTTCCATCTCCGCCGCTTCCCGCGCGCCCGAGCGCGAGGCAGGCATGAAGGCGCGCACGCCGATATCGACGGTCAATCCGCCCTTCACCACGGCGGTGACAGTGCCGGCCACAGTCAGCTTTTCCGCGAAGGCTGTTTCGAGAGATGACCAGTCCCTGGGCTGCGCAACGCGATGGCGGGAGAGCTGGTAATAGCCATCTTCGGTGCGGCCGGTGATCGAAACCGGAAAGCGGTCGCCGGCCTTGACGCCCGCAGCGTTGTCGGGGAACGAGGAGCGCGAAAGCACGCCCTCCATCTTGTAGCCAACGTCGAGAAACACCTGGTCAGCCGAGAGCGAAACGACTGTGCCTTCGAGCTGCGCCCCGGTTTGCGTTCCCGTCTTTGCTTCTGTGCGGTGCGTGTGCGTGGACTCAAACTCGCGGAGAAGATCGGCGAACGAGGCCTGCGGCTCTTCCATGGCGGGCCGGGATTCGGCCTGGGTTTCAACCTTTGGCGCGGCGGGCGCGGGCTCGCCGGGAGTGGATTGGTTCGGCGTGACTCGGTCGGGCTTCAATTCGTCGGGCATTAATTCGTCGCTCATGCGGGTCCAATTCAATTTTCCCACGGCGCAGCGAACCGCTTCAGCCGGCGTCCGTGTTCGCTGTGCCCGGACCAAACGGCCACTCATGCCGCCTGAGCGCGCGCAGAAGATAGAGCACAGTCCCTGTTGCCACTATCAGAGCGGCAAAGAACAGCTCCCGCTCGAAGGCAGGCCGCGCGAAGAGGATGTAGACAAACCCGCCGATCGCGATCAGCACCGGCCAGGGGTAGAGCCATACACGGAACGGACGGTTCATCCGGGGCTGCGTGCGCCTGAGCACGATCAGGCCCACGTGCTGCAGCAGGAACTGCAGCAGGATGCGGATGACAACCAGCGCGGCCAGCAGATCGACGAGCTGAAATACGCAAAAGAGCGTCGCTACCGCGCCCAGCACGAGCAGCGAGACGTACGGGAACCTGTGCCGCGGATGCACGCGGGCGAAAACGCGGAAGTAGTTGCCGTCAAGCGCCGCCGCGTACGGTACGCGCGAGTAGGCGAGCAGCAGCGCATACACCGAGGCAAACGCCGTCCAGACCACCAGCAGCGCAATGATGCACCCGGCCATAGCGCCATAGGCCGTCTGCATCAGCACCGCAGCCACCGAAAGCCGCGCATTGGCGCCCGCAGCCCCGACCATCCACTGCCAGGGCAGTACGCCGAGCACGCTCACGTTCATCATGAGGTAGAGCGCGGCCACCAGCGCCACTGACCAGAGAACGGCGCGCGGAATCGTGTAGCCGGGGTTGCGCACCTCGCCGCCAAGGAAACAGATGCTGTACGCGCCCCAGTAATCGTATGTGGCAATGAGCGCGGCCGAGCCCAGCCCGGCGAAGAATCCAAGGCTCGGCGCGAAGGCGCCGGGCGGGAAGCTGAAGGCCTGATGTGCATTGAAGTGGGTAAGACCGGTGACGATGACCGCGCCAAGCGTCCCCATCACGCCGATCCATAAGACAGACGAGACGCGCCCGATGATCTGAATGTTGCGGTAAAGCAACGCCACCGCCGTAAGGCAGCACAGCATGGCCAGCACTGTTCCAGGGCCGAACTGTACGGCCAGGCGGAAGCTGCCAGCGACGGGAATGGGCAGAGGCAGGCTATAGCTGAACCAGCTCTGGCGCAGCGCCGGAAAGAGAAAACCCGCATAGAGCGCCAGGCCCACGCAGCCCGAGGCGATGGAAAGCGGCGCGCTGAAGGTAAGCTGCCAGATGAAGAGGAACGACAGGAATCGCCCCATGCGCTTCGGACCGTAGATGGTTTTCAGGTAAAAGTACGAGCCGCCGGCCTCCGGCATGGCCGCGCCCAGCTCCGCCCAGACCAGCCCGTCGCACGCAGCCAGCAGCGCGCCCAGCACCCAGCCGAGGATTGCCTGCGGCCCATGCATGGCCACCACGATCAGCGGCAGCGTGATAAACGGCCCCACGCCGATCATGTTGATCATGTTGAGCGCGATACCCTGGCGCAGGCCGATGCCGCGCACCAGCCCGGGCTGGCCCGCGGTTTGCGCGGAGGCCGAGCCTGCAGGCTCACGCATAGGCCCGCGCAGACAATCCGGCCGATTCGCGCTTCGTGAATCTGCGAGTTAGCATGAACCGCTCTGGGTGTGAAGACAGGTTGGCGTCCATCGGACCGGAAAGTTGATTGTGTTGAGCAATCCGCATTTCTCCGCAGGCAGATGGACTATCACCATCATGCCCGATTGGCGGTGCATCGTCGAGGGCATTCGGCTCCGCGGGCCGGCGCCCGCTATTCGGGCAATACGAAGCGTTCGCAAAGGGGCCAGCCTTAGCAACTCCGGATTTTTGCGAAGGCTAAAGCCCTCCATGATCCGGCGCTTATGCAATGCCACCGCTCCGGCGCCGACGCTCAGGGCGCGAGCAGGCTCCGCCCTGCCTGTGCTACGCTTCGAGCATCCGTGGCTAATTTCGAAAGAGCGCCGGCAGAGGTCCAGGAGATCCTGTCCAAGCCGATTCGACAACTCGGCTTGAGACTGGAAGGCTCTCCGCTCGAACGCTTCGTGCAGCAACTGTACAAAGAGCTGGACGCCAAGGGACTTCGCCGGTTCCATCCCAGGTGCTACCTCACCGACGAATGGGGTTGCCCGAACATGGAGCCGGTGATCGGAATTCCGTTCTATCTGGCCGATCCGCAACTGCAGCGTCTCGAATCGGAGATGAACGACATCGAAGACGCGCGGCAGATCATGATGTATATGCGCCATGAAGCCGGTCACGCCTTCAATTACGCCTATGCGCTCTACAAAACCGAAGAATGGCGCAATCTTTTCGGACCGTTCCGGCGGCCATACCGGGACAACTACAGGCCGGTCGCGTTTTCACGCCAGTTCGTGCGGCACATGGAGGGCTGGTATGCGCAAAAGCATCCCGACGAAGACTTCGCCGAGACCTTCGCTGTGTGGCTGACGCCCCGCTCCAACTGGCGGAAGCGGTACCGGGGCTGGGGCGCGATGAAGAAGCTGCTGTACGTCGATCGCATCGGCCGCAAGCTTGGCGATGCCGACCCTGTGGTCGCGCAGGGCGATACCGATATTACCGTCGACGAAATGGACGTTACGGTTGGCGAGTTCTATCGGCGCGCGCTCGATCAGCAGCTCTCGCCCGGCGAGCTTCCTCTCGACACCGATCTGCGCGACATTTTCAACGTGTCCAGGCGGCGCAGGAAAAACGTCCGCCCGGCGGTTGAGCTACTCCGGGAGAACCGCAAGGTTCTGGTAGACAAGGTCAATTATTGGACAGGCGTGCAGCGTCCCCTGGTGAAGAAGCTGGTGGAAGCGATGGAAGCAAAGGTCGATGAACTGGGTCTTCGTTCCGACATACAATGTGAGCGGGAGTATTTGACGGAAATCACTGTATATGCGACCGCGCTGGCGATGAACTACATCGCTCGGGGCAAGTTTATTTTGCCCTGAGCGGCTGTTTGCTTTTGCCAAAGCCGACATATGGGCGCGACAGGGAAAGAATGCAGAGGATATGGCAAACCTCAAAGTAACGATCTTGCACGACGTATGGGAAGAGGGTCCGCCCGAGCCCGAGCCTGAGCCTGCCAAAGCGCCGCGCGGCAAGAAAGGCAAAATCCCGAGAAAGAAGCGCGAGCCGCAGTACGATCGCGAGGAGATTTTCGAAGCGCTGACTAAACTCGGGCACGAGCCTTCGTATCATGTTCTCGACGGCAAGAACCAATCGCTGCTCGCCCTGGCAAAGTGCGGGGCAAATCTTGTATTCAATCTCACTGAGTCTTACGCCGGCGATGACACGATGGACAAGAACATCGCCGCCTACCTGGAGCTGCTGCATTTGCCGTATACCGGCGGCGGCCCTCAGGCCCTTTATCTGGCCCAGGACAAGTCCATCGCCAAAAAGATCTTCGACTTTCACAAGATCAAGACGCCCGATTTCGCCATCTCCTACAAAGGCCGCACGGAACACGCCCACGATATCGAATTTCCTCTGATCGTCAAGCCTGTCTCCGAAGACGGCTCCATCGGCATCGACGCAGGTTCGGTCGTGGATAGCGTAAAGGAGCTGATGGAGCGCATCGACTACATTCACGAAGAGTTCGACAGCCCGGCGCTGATTGAGGAGTATATCGAGGGCCGCGAAATTTACGCCGCTATTCTGGGCAACGATAGCACGGAGGTTCTTCCGCTCATCGAACTCGATCTCTCCAGGCTTCCGAAAGGAGCGCCGCGGATCGCCTGCCAGGACGTAAAGTTCGATCAGGAGACGGAGGCCTTCAAGGTGACGAAATCTGCGCCGGTCGAAGACCTGGATGAAGAGACGACCAGGCGGCTACAGGAAACTGCGCTGGCCGCCTATCGCGCGCTCAAGCTGCGCGACTACGGCCGCATCGATATGCGGCTGAACAAAAAAGGGCAGGTGTATGTGATCGAAGCCAACCCCAATCCATGGCTTGCCAGCGCCGCCGAATTTACTCTCGCCGCCAAAAAGGCCGGCTACTCGTACACCCAGATGATCGAAAGGATCGTGGAATTAGCCCGCGCCCGGTCTGTGTAGTTTGCAAGGAAGGAATGATGGGCTGAAGCATCGTCTGCGGCGCGGCCGGAGCAGCGCATCCGGTTTGAATCGCAGCTTGCGGCCGCCGGCCGGCATGCAGGCAAGCGCGCACGCCCTGCTCGAAATCGCTCCAATACAACGGCTTCCCCGAGTTTTCGCATCACAGCGCGTATGGGCCTGACGCTGCTTCCGGGCAAGCCCTATCCGCTCGGCGCCACGCCGGGCCGGCTAGGCACGAACTTTGCCCTGTATTCCGAATCCGCAACCCGGGTTGATCTCTGCTTCTTCGACGCCGGCGGCAACCAGACCGATTGCATCACGCTGCGCGAGCACACTGCACACGTCTGGCACGGTTTTGTCCGCGACATCCGCGCAGGCCAGTTGTATGGCTATCGCGTGGATGGTCCCTGGGAGCCGCTTCGCGGCGAATGCTTCAACTTCAACAAGCTGCTTGTTGACCCATACGCCCGGGCAATCGCCGGCGAGGTGAACTGGAAGCAACCCATCTTCGGTTATGACATCGGATCGGGGGATCCGATGAAGATGGACTCGAAGGACAGCGCAACAGGCGTGCCAAAGTCTGTGGTGATCGACAACAAATTCGACTGGGGAGATGACCGGCCGCCCGATATTCCCCTCTCCGACTCAATCATCTACGAAGTTCACGTAAAGGGCTTCAGCAAGAAGAATCCCGACGTTCCGGAACAGCTTCGAGGCACCTACGCGGGCCTGGCGCATGAGGCCAGCATCAGCTATCTCAAGCAACTTGGCATCACAGCCGTCGAGCTATTGCCCATCCATCACTTCATCGATGAAGGCTTTCTGCTCGATCGCGGCCTGAGAAATTACTGGGGCTACAACACACTGGGTTTTTTTGCGCCCATGTCGCGTTACAGTTCCTCGGGCGATCATGGCGAGCAGGTCGGCGAGTTCAAACAGATGGTCAAAGCGCTGCATGCGGCGGGAATCGAGGTCATTCTCGATGTGGTTTATAACCACACATGCGAGGGCAATCACCTGGGCCCCATGCTGAGCTGGAAAGGCGTGTGCAACACCACCTACTACCGCCTGGTGAGCGACAAACCCCAGTACTACATGGACTACACGGGCACCGGCAATACTCTCAATGTCCGCCATCCTCAGGTGCTCAAGATGATTATGGACTCGCTGCGCTACTGGCGCACGGAAATGCATGTCGACGGCTTCCGCTTCGATCTGGCCGCATCTCTGGCGCGTGAGCTTCACGAGGTCAGCCGGCTATCTTCCTTTTTCGACACCATTCACCAGGACCCGACACTGGCCGAGGTCAAGCTGATTGCCGAGCCATGGGACGTGGGCGACGGCGGCTACCAGGTGGGAAATTTTCCCGTGCTCTGGGCGGAGTGGAACGGCAGGTACCGCGACACGGTGCGCCGCTTCTGGAAGGGCGACGCCGGCATGCTCAGCGATTTTGCCTACCGGCTTACGGGTTCCAGCGATCTTTACCAGTACGACGGGCGCAAGCCTTACGCGAGCATCAATTTTGTCACTGCGCACGACGGCTTTACGCTCAACGATCTGGTGAGCTACAACGACAAGCACAATGAAGCGAATGGCGAAGGCAACCGCGACGGCAGCGACAACAACGAATCCTGGAACATGGGCGTCGAGGGACCGGCCGAGGATCGATCCGTCGAGGCTCTGCGCGAACGGCAGATGCGCAATTTTCTGGCCACGCTGATGCTATCGCAGGGAGTGCCGATGATCAGCGGCGGCGATGAGATTGCGCGCACGCAGCAAGGCAACAATAACGCCTATTGCCAGGACAACGAGCTGACATGGTTTGACTGGCGGCTTTGCGAAAAGCAGCAACGTCTGCTCGCCTTTACCCGCGGAATCATCCGGATGCGGCGGGACCATCCCAACCTGCACCGGCGAAAATTCTTCCAGGACCGCGTTATTCGCACCCCGGCAGGCGGGCGGGCGGCGAAGAAGGTGGAAAAGGATATCGCCTGGTACGATCCCGACGGCAACGAAGTCTCCGACGAAGCCTGGAACGCAGAGTGGATACGCGCCATTGCGCTGCTTCTGAACGGGCAGACTCTGCAGGTTACCGACGAGAACGGGAAGCCGGTGATCGACGCCAGCTTTCTGATCCTGGTGAATGCTTCTCACCAAGGCGTTGAATTCACGCTTCCCCCTTCGCCAACGGGCAACCCGTGGGTGCAGATCGTGGAAACGGAAAATATCGACGACCCGTTCGCGCGCAGAACAGCAGCCGAAAAGGCGATCGTGGGCGGCCGGTCGCTCAGGGTGTTCAATGACGCGCTGCCGGGGTGACCGCAGCAGCGAAGGAGGTTCGCAATGCTCGCCATTCCCGCAGCAATGCGCTACGCCGGCTGGGCGCTTTTGCTGATGCGCCTGATGGTGGCGCTTGTCTTTGCCGCGAGCGGCTTCAGCCATCTGCGCAGCCCGCGCGAGCGCGCCCGGAGCATTGGCATGAGCGTCGGCTTCACGGCCTTTCTCGGGGCTGCGGAACTGGCCGGCGCCATCGCGCTGGCGACGGGATTGCTCGTGCAGTGGGCGGCGCTTGGCCTCATGCTGCTGATGCTCGGCGCCATCTATTCGAAGGCCGTAAAGTGGAGGACCGGCTTCTGGGGAGAAAAATCCTCAGGCTGGCACTACGACCTGATGCTGCTCCTAATGAACCTGGTCATCTTCACTACCGGCGGGGGCAACCTTGACGTTCTGCGTCCATAGAAGCGCAGATTTGCCGGATATGCGGGCCCGCAGCTCAGGCCGGTCTTCAGGAATCGCTCTTATGCCTTTCCGATCACCTTCGCCAGCGTCTCGCCGATCTCGGCCGGCGAAACCACGACGTGAATTCCGGCCTCCTTCATGGCCTTCATCTTGTCGGCCGCCGTGCCCTGGCCGCCGGAGATGATCGCTCCGGCATGGCCCATGCGGCGTCCCGGAGGAGCGGTCTGTCCGGCGATGAATCCCACCACCGGCTTTTTCACATTTTTCTTCACGAAATCCGCCGCGGCCTCTTCGGCCGAACCGCCGATCTCGCCGATCATGATGATGGCTTCGGTCTCCGGATCATCGTTGAGCAGCCGCAGCGCATCGATGTGCGTTGTGCCGATGATCGGATCGCCGCCAATGCCAATCGCCGTGGACTGGCCGATGCCGCGCTGCGTCAACTGGTGCACAGCTTCGTAGGTCAGGGTGCCCGAGCGCGAAACAATGCCGATCGGGCCCTCCTTGTGAATCCGTCCCGGCATAATGCCGATCTTCGCCTTGCCGGGCGAGATCACGCCCGGGCAGTTCGGGCCGATGAGCCGCGACTTCGAGGTCTTCAGCTTCGCCCACACCTTCACCATATCGAGCGTCGGAATGCCTTCGGTGATGCAGACAATCAGCGGAAGGCCCGCGTCCTCGGCCTCGAGAATGGCGTCGGCCGCAAACGGCGGCGGCACGAAGATCATCGTCGCGTTGGCGCCGGTCTCTTTCACCGCGTCGGCCACGGTATTGAACACCGGCCAGCCTTCGTGCGTCGTTCCGCCCTTGCCCGGCGTTACGCCTCCCACCACCTTGGTGCCGTACTCGGCGCAGCCCTTTGCGTGAAAAGTGCCTTCTTTGCCCGTGATGCCCTGAACGATGAGTCGCGTGTTCTTATCTACGAGTACGGCCATTTAAGCTGCCACCCCCGCTGCTGCCTTCACCACCAGGTCGGCGGCTTCCTTCATCGTTGCTCCCACCTGGAAGTTGAGGCCCGATTCTTTCAGGATCCTGCGGCCTTCTTCGACGTTTGTCCCCTCAAGGCGCAGGACAATCGGCACTTTTACCTTCAAATTGCGGGCCGCGGCAACCACGCCGGTTGCGAGCCGGTCCACGCGCAGGATGCCGCCAAAGATGTTGATGAAGATCGCCTTTACGTTTTTGTCGCTGAGCAGGATCTCGAAGGCGTGCTCGATTTGTTCCTGCGTGGCTCCGCCGCCCACGTCCAGAAAGTTGGCCGGGCTTCCGCCGGCGTACTGGATGATGTCCATGGTCGCCATCGCCAGGCCCGCGCCGTTCACCATGCAGGCGATCGAGCCGTCGAGCTTGATGTAGTTGAGCGCGTACTTGCTGGCTTCCACCTCGAGCGGATCCTCCTCGGCCACATCGCGCAGCGCCTTCACGTCGGCATGGCGGAAGAGGGCATTGTCGTCGAAGTTGATCTTGGCGTCGAGCGCGAACAGCTTATCGTCCTTCGTGGTGATAAACGGATTGATCTCGACCAGCGATGCGTCGGTATCGACGAACGCCTTGTAGAGGCTCTGGAAAAAGTGCACAGCCTGGTTGATCTGCGTGGGTTTGAGGCCAAGAGCAAAGGCCAGTTTGCGCGCCTGCCAGGCGCCGAATCCGACAGCCGGATCGATCGACTCCTTGAAAATCGCTTCCGGAGTCTTTGCGGCGACCTCTTCGATCTCCATGCCGCCGGCCTGCGAGGCCATGAAGACCAGCTTGCCGGTTGCCCGGTCGAGAACGATGCCCAGATAAAGCTCGCGGTCGATTGCGGCAGTTTCCTCGATCAGCAGCCGCTGCACCTTCTGTCCTTGCGGGCCGGTCTGGTGCGTCACCAGTTGCATGCCGAGAATGTTCTTGGCGTGCAGTTCGGCTTCTTCGCGCGTTTTTGCCACTTTCACGCCGCCGCCCTTGCCGCGGCCGCCGGCGTGAATCTGCGCCTTGACCACCACGCCCCTGGCGCCCTCGGCAAACAGCGTGCGCGCAACGTCGTTGGCTTCTTCCAGCGTGTTGGCCACTTCGCCTCTGGGCACGGGCACGCCGTATTTCGCCAGGATTTCCTTTGCCTGATACTCGTGAATTTTCATCGTGGCTCGTGCATCTGGATTGGAGTTTGCCCCGCCCGCCTGGCTGCCGCTGGAAGGATTGATCGGGGACGATTGCCGGGATATGCCGCAACAGCCTCAAGAAAAATACTATCTTGCGGCCCGAAGGAGCGGCAATCGGCGCGCGCAAACAAGCGCACGCCTTTACCATGGAGTGGTATGGGATTAGTGAAAGAGCTGCTGAAGCCGCTGGCCGAAGACGGCGCGGCTCTCACGCGCGAGCAGGCATCGGCGGCGCTCGAAGAGATTTTGTCCGGCAAGGCGCCGGAGGCGGAAACAGCCGCTCTGCTGGCCGTCATGGCGACGCGCGGCGAACAGGCGCCGGAGCTGGCCGGCTTCGTGGATGTGATGCGCGCGCGCGTGGCTCCGATACCGCTCTCCGACGATGAGCGCAATGAGCTGGTCGACGTGGTGGGCACCGGCGGCGGCGGTCCGGCGACGTTCAACATTTCGTCGGGCGCGGCGCTGGTGGCCGCAGCCGCGGGCGCCAAGGTCGCCAAGCACGGCAACCGCGCAGTCACTTCGCGCTGCGGATCCGCCGACATACTGGAAGCTCTCGGCGTGCCTATCGATCTCAGCGCCGATCTGGCCGTTGAATGTCTGCGCGAAACCGGCTTCATGTTCCTCTATGCGCCGCTTTACCACCCGGCCCTGAAAATTTTGAATCCGCTGCGCCGCACCCTTGGCTTTCGCACCATCTTCAACCTCTGCGGCCCGCTTACCAATCCGGCCGGCGCGCGTTCGCAGGTGATCGGCGTGCTTGCGCCGAGCAAGGTGCTGCTGGTGGGCCGCACGCTGGCCAGCCTTGGCGCCAGGCGCGCCTTCGTGGTGCACGGCAGCGATGGCATGGACGAGCTGACCACGACGGGCGAAAGCATCGTGGCCCGCGTGGAAGAGCGCGAGGACCGCACAGAGAGCGATGGCCAGGCGCAGGCCGGCGAATCGCGCCTGAAAGCGGCGCGCATCACGCCGGAGATGGCCGGTTTGCCGCGCGCCTCTCTCGGCGATCTGATGGGAGGCGATATTCGGGCCAACGCAGCGATCGTTACCGATGTGCTGACCGGCATCAAGAGTCCGCGGCGCGATATTGTTCTGCTGAACGCTGCAGCCGCGCTGGTGGCCATTGGCATGGCGGCCGACCTCAAGGAAGGCGTAGCGCTGGGCGCCGAGGCCATCGATTCGGGACAGGCCGCCGCGACGCTGGCCAAGCTGCGGCACTTCGGGGCAAAGCATGGCGGGAAGCAGGCGGACTGAGAGCAGCAGTGCGGCAACATCTCGGCCGCCTTCGAGCAGCCCGGCGCGACCTTTTTGCGCTTTTCGTGTCGAAGATCAACATAGCCGGGCGCGCGGCTGGCGCGTTTCCGAGCTGGGCGGATCGCCTCGGGGTGCGCGTTATCGGACACATCCGCACCCGGTTAGGCACTTTGCGCCGGAGAAGGTTCGCCTTAGACTGGAGCTGCTCTGGATGTCCGCACCTTTCCTGATGTGCCGGACCTCGCTTCTTATCCTCATCCTGACCGCCGGGCTGGCAGCGCACTCCGCCGCCGCACCGGCACACGTCGCTCATAAGCATGCCGCACGGCGCAGCACCGCTGCGGCGGCGCGCACACTGGCGGCGCGCCACGCCACGGCTCACGCCGCTGGCCGCGCCCGTTCGCATGCGCGCGTGGTAAGAGTCCATGCCCATATCCCGCCGCCGCGGCGGGCGTCTGCGGCGCGAGCGATCCGGCCCGGCGCAATGCGCGCTGTCGAGGCGCAGGCAGCAGACAGGCCTGCGGCAATCGAACGGCGCAGCGCACCCGATGAAGCCGCCTCGATCCGCACAAAAGCGGATGATCGGCCGGGGCAGGCGGCCGGCGCCGAAACGGATTCCAGGGAAGGCTCCGAACCCGGAACAACCGAGGCGGCAGCCGATGCGCAATGGCCCGCGGCCCCCAGGCTTTCCGAACCTGCCTCGCTTCGCATCGCGCGCGGCGGCATGCCGCCGCCGATGCGCGGCTCGCTGGCGCTGCTCGAGAGGCAGGACGCTCGTCTCGAGGCGGACGGCCTGGAGCGGATCGAGGATGAAAACGACCTGGCTGCGCGCATTGCGCACCATCTGCTGGTTCCGCTGCCTGCCTCTGCCGCGCTTACGGTCAATCCCGAACTTTCTGCCGATCACCGTTACTGCCGCCCGTGGACGGCGCGCTTCGTTGCCGATCTGGCCCGCCTGCATGCAGCCGTCTTTCACCGGCCTCTCGAAGTCAACTCGGCGGTGCGCACGGTGGCCTACCAGGAGCGGCTGATGCGGATCAACGGCAATGCCGCGCCGGCCGAAGGCGATATCTGGAGCCCCCACCTGATGGGCGCGACAATCGACATCGCCAAGAAGGGCATGAGCCTGGACGAGATTGCGTGGATGCGCCGGCAGCTTACGCAGCTCGAAGCCGCAGGCAAGATCGACGTCGAGGAGGAGTTCCAGCAGGCCTGCTTCCACATTACGGTCTACAAGAGCTACGACTCCCGCACGGCTCGGCCGGCGCGCGACGAGCCCTCGCAATCGGAAAGCGAGACAGCAGACCCGGCCTCGGCCGGACAGTGAACCACCCCCTCCCCCATTTCAGAGCGTATCGGCGGAGCTTCGGGCGCAGGGCGCTCCACGGCAATTTCATCCGGGGTCCTGCACGGGGCGCGATGCCGCTACTGCTCGCCCGGCTCGTCTTCAAGATGCTCGAGGGCGGCGAGTGTTTCGCCGGGCGCGTCCCACTGGCGCAGGATCTTATAGATTGTTGCGGTTGAAAAACCGGCAGCGACCAGACGGCGCACCACGCGCGCGGTCTCCTTTTCGTTTGTGGGCCGGGGGATGCGCCTGCGTTCGAGGTGCTCGCGGGCCAGAGCTTCTTCGCTGGCGTTGCCGTAGCGCGCGGCTACGGCTTCTTCGACCAGGTCTGCGCGCACGCCCTTTTGTTGCAGGTCGCGGCGCACGCGGCGCGCGCCCAGCTTTTCGTTTTCCTGCCGCAGGCGCGCGTAGGTTTCGGCGAAGGCGGCATCGTTGAGATAGCCGTATTCGCGCAGCCGCCCGATGACGGCGGAGACGATCTCGTCGCCGCGTTCGCCTGGCTCGACGCGCCGCCGGATGAGCCGCCGCAGGTCGGCTTCGGTGCGCATGCGCCGGCCGAGGGCTTTGACGGCATAGTCGTAGAGGCCTGCCTCGTTGAGAAAGGCGCGGGGTTTGGCGGGTTTTCGAGCGAAGGGCATAATCCAAAGGAATCAGCAGCCAGTTCTGGTCCGGACGATAACAGCCCAATCCTCTGCACAGAACCTTCCAGTCCTCCTGGCCTGCTTTGCCTCTCCTACTGGTCGCTGGCTGCCGTCCATTGATCTACCCAGCCGTTCACCGTTTTGTACCAGAGCTCGGAGTTCTGCGGCTTGAGCACCCAATGGCCTTCGTCGGGGAAGTAGAGCATCTTGCTGGGCACGCCGAGGCGCTGCAGAGTGGTGAAGAGCTGGAAGCCCTGGCTTACGTCGAGGCGGTAATCGAGCTGGCTGTGGATGACGAGAGTAGGCGTTTTGAAGTTGATGGCCGCAAGCGCAGGCGACCACTTGCGATAGGGGTCTTCGCCGGCCGGTTTGTTGTCGTAGTCCCATGGCTTGCCGCGGAACTCCCACTCCATGAACCATAGCTCGTCCGTCGAACCATAGGCGGAATCGGGATCGAACATCCCGTCGTGGCTCACGATGCAGCGGAAGCGGCCGGTGTGGCCGAGGATCCAGTTGGCCATGTAGCCGCCGTAGCTTGCGCCGAGTGCGCACTCGCGCGTCTTGTCGATGAAGGGATAATGCTGCTCGGCGTAGTCGAGGCCGGTCATCAGGTCGGTGAAGGGCTTGCCGCCCCAGTCGCCGTTCACGCCGTCGATGATGGCCTGTCCGTAGCCGGTTGAGCCGCGCGGGTTGATCATGACGACGGCGTAGCCGTTGGCGGCGAAGAGCTGCGCATTCCAGCGGTAGGACCATGAATCGCCCCACGCGCCCTGTGGGCCGCCGTGGATGAGGAACTTCACTGGATATTTCTTCTGCGGGTCGTAGCCCGGCGGAGGAATGATGAAGCCCTGGAGTTTTGTGCCGTCTTTGGCGGTAAACCAGAACTTTTCCAGCTTTGGCAGATTGAGCTGGTCGAGGAGCGGATCGTTGAGACGGGTTATTCCGCGAACCGGAGAATCGGCGAAAGCATAAACGCCCGGCTGACCGGCGACGCTTTCAGGCGCGCCGCCAGGATGGATCAGGACGGCCTCGTCGGGCCGCTCGGCCGTTTCGCGCGTTGCAACGATGGCGCCCATCCCGTCTTTTTCTGCCGCCTGCGGCCCGTCGCTCCTGGCCAGAAGATGCAGGTTGCTGAATGTGCCCGAGCGCGTAATCTGAACGGCGCTTTTACCGCTTCCGAGGGCGATCAGATAAACGTTTTCCTCTCCCTGCGCGCCGCTGGTGAAGGCGATCTGCCGGGAGCCGGCGTCCCACGCAAACTCATCCACCCAATTCTCGAAATCGGGCAGTAGATCGCGGATTGTCTTCTTCTCGCGATCGTAAAGAACCAACCGGAATTTATCGCTCTCGTAGCCTGCCCGCGCCTGCGAGCGCCAGGCGAGATACTTCCCGTCGGGCGAATACGCCGGGTCGAAGTTGCCGCCGGCCGAGGTACTCACCTTCACCGGCCTGGCGTTGGGATCGGTGAGATCGAGGGTGAAGATGCTGGCGCTGGTTGAGGTTGCTTCGTCGGGAACCTTCTTCTCAGTGAACGCCAGCTCCTTTGAATCGGGGGAGAAGTTACACTCGCAGCCGGACTCTTCGAGCGAAAAGGGCGGAATGTCGTGCGTGTCGCCGGGGTTCAGGTCGCGCATTGCGCCCGATGCGACGTTGACCAGGAACAGATGCGAGCGCTTGTCGCCGGTGTAGCGGTTCCAGTGACGGAACATCAGGCTGGTGAAGATTTGCGCTTTGACT
>DATGLJ010000198.1:0-3024 GCA_035294185.1 Occallatibacter sp.
CCGCTGCGCTGTTGCGCTCTTCGCCGGCGCATCGCACCCCAGCGCCTTGCGCTCGGCCGCATCGGCCGCCCGGCTGGCTGTGGCATGCCCCGTCAGCCGCTTCCGCAGCGCCTTCAACGCAGGAAAATCGTAGCGGCGGCACTCGGTCATCTCCCACACGTTGCCACTGCGGCGATTCACCGCATAGCGGGCCAGCGTTGTGTCCGGGCCTGGCGTCGTGCTCTCGCGCAGAACCAGAAAGCTCGCAAAACCCGGCAGGTAAGGCGCGCCCACATCCATCGTGTCAATCTCGATGTGCTCATCCGTCACTGGAATCCCCTCGTGCCGCGCCACCGTCACCGCCAGCGCGCGCGCCTGAGCCCGGGTGAGCGCATGCGCGGCCGGAATCACACCGAGCCACGCCATCATCGCAAACCATGCCGCAAACCATGCCAAAGACTGCTTCATCCTGTTTCATCCCGTGACGGCGCGGGGAGAACGCTCTCCTCTCCGCGCGCGGCAACTGTCATAATGATGCGGTGTCCGCTGCTCGCAAGCAAACCACGCCGCCCTCCACCGCGCTTCCTTACTTTCATGAGGAGGCGCTGCGTTTTCTGCGCGGCCTCAAGCGCAACAATCGCCGTGAGTGGTTTGAAGCGCGCCGCGCCATCTTCGAGCGCGAACTCAAAGCGCCCATGCTCGCGCTGATCGACTCCGTCACCAGCGGCATGATGGACTACGCCCCGGACCACATCCGCGAGGCCCGCCGCATCATGCTGCGCATCTATCGCGACACGCGCTTCTCCGCCGACAAATCCCCCTATAAGCACCACATCGCCGCCTGGTGGGGCCGCGGCGGCATGGAAAAGACCTCCGGCGCCGGCTACTACCTGCACCTCAGCGGCACGGAGCTCATCCTCGCCGCGGGCGTCTACATGCCCGGCAAGGATCAACTACTCGCCATCCGCCGCTATCTGCTCGACCACTCGGATGAGTTCGGGGCGCTGCTCGAAGATCGCAAAATGCGTCGCAGCTTCGCGCTGCACGATCCCATGCCACTCGCGCGCGCTCCCAAGGGTTTTCCTGTTGACCACCCTGCTGCTGAGTGGATTCGCTGGCGGCAATGGGGCGTCACCGCTGCGCTGCCCGCTGAGGCCGCGCTCACCAGCCAGTTGCCGCGCACCGTGCATACTCACTTCGCGCTCGCCGCACCGCTGGTCGAGTTTCTCAATCGCGCCATCCTCTCCGCCGCGCCGCCAAAGGCGCGCGCGTCTTTCACCGCACGGCCTCCCCTCGCGCTTTACTAAGGTGGCTGCCCGGGGACGAAACCGGCGCGCATCTCCGCGAATCACGGGCACAAATCCCATCTCCGGGTGGGGAGCCGTTGCCCTCAAAAAGGCTCAAATCCAGCACTTTCCGGCAAAAAACCTGCAAAAACAGGCAAAAATACGAAAAAACCTGTGGAAACCGTGGTTTTGCCATTGACAAAGCCTTCCGCAAGCCGCAAGGTAAACGGCGGAAGGTTCTTACAAGCCGCATAAACACTGGCGTTTGTAAGAACGGCACCAAGGGGCGATGCACTGGAAAGCACGCCGCCGAATCAGTCCTAAAGGACGTCAGGAGGAATTTCCCGTATGGCAACTACGATGACCAAGACCGCTCTGGTGCGGCACATGGCCGAGAAGCTCGAACTCACCAACAAGCAGGCTGCGGCCTTCCTGGATCTGCTCGCGGAAACCGCGATCAAGGAAACCAAGAAGAACGGCGTCTTCGTGATCCCCGGCCTCGGCCGTCTGGTCAAGGCAGAGCGCAAGGCCCGCATCGGCCGCAACCCGCAGACCGGCGAACAGATCAAGATCAAGGCCAAGACCGTCGTCAAGTTCCGCGTCGCCAAGTCCGCCAAGGACGCTATCGCGCCCACCAAGAAGTAACCTCTGCCCTCGGGCAAAGCAAAAGGGACCGGCTCGCCGGTCCCTTTTCTCATTCCTTCTGCTTCCGCTCCCCGCTACCGCTGAGGCTTCTGCATCTACGGCATCTTTTCGTGTGCGGAGGCAGCCGGTTCGCAAACAGAAATCTTCGGCTTCGCGTGCGCGCCCGTCTCCGGATAGCCCTGCGAATACTGGTACATCCTGAGCGTCAGACAGGAGTGCGACGATACTTCCTGCTTCTCCAGCGCCTGCGCAAGCTGCTCTTGCAGCGACGGCAGCATCGCATGCAGCTCGGCCTTTTCCTTCGCGCTGAGCTGGCTTTCGGCGTCGATGCAGGCATTTATGTGTTGAGGATCTTTGCAGGCCACGGAAACGTGCTGCGAAGGCACCGCAACCGTGAACGAGTCCGCCGCCGGCTGTGCCAGGCAGGGCAAAGCCATCAGAGTCAAAGCCACCACGCTTGTGCATGCGGAGCGGTAGAGCGAAAAACGCATACACACCTCCATGTACCCAACACGATGACCGCCCCCGCCGCAGCTGTCAAGCACCTGGCCAGCGCGCCTCAATACCAGAACCGCACCTTGGGCCAGATTTGCTTGAGCCCCCCGTGCAGTCCCTTGCAAATCAGCACCGGCCCGCGCTCATACGGCTCCACCCACGGATTCGTATCCCGCGCATACACCTTCACCGAATCGAACTCGCTCTGGTCCGTCTGGTAGCTGTCGCCAAAAATGATCATCACCGCGCCCGTATGTCCGCGCGGCCCCCAGAAGAAATAATTCTGGTGCCCGCTGATCGCCACCGGCACATCGGGCCGGTACACATTCACCGCGCTCGCATCGCCATAGTTCTTCGTGTAGATCACCGCCTGCGCGCGCTCATCCGGCGGCAATGACCAGTACGCATCGGCGAGCAGATTCGCCTTCTGCTTCCAATCCAGCATGTCGGCAAACATCTGCGGCAGCGCAGCCGTCGTTCCGTTCTCCAGCTTCGGCGGCTTCAGATGCAGCCGGGCCATGTAGGCCAGCTCCTGCGCCGGCGGCATCACCGGCCAGATCATCGGCAGCGCAATCGCCGTACCCACCACATGCAGCGCCACGTAGGCCGGCACCAGCCC
>DATGLJ010000199.1:0-6718 GCA_035294185.1 Occallatibacter sp.
ACCTGAGCAGCAAACGGCTCCGGCGGCCCGGGCGTCCAATGCAGCACCACGCCATCCTTGCGCAGTTCGGCGCCCAGACCTTCAACGGGCGCAGGCGCCTGGCCGGCAAGCACAACTGCCGCATTGGACAGCCCGGCGGAACGCCCGCGCCGGTTGAGGAGTTCAACGTGATACTCGAGCGCCCGCGGCGCGCCGGAAGCCAGCGCGTGCGGCAGCGTTTCAGCGAATTTTCCATCGGCGGATGGAAGCAATTCGCGTGTGGCAACCGTGGCGCACGGTGCGGCTGCGCTCTGGCGGCGACAGATGCGCACCGCAATCCGGCCCTTCAGCGTTACCTTGTCCGTATCGCGTCGCGGCATCGTCCAGGCAAGCGCGATTTCGTCGCCGGTGCGGACTGCCGTCAGATTGTTTACCGGATCGGGCAGCTCGAGCGAGGGCGGCTGCGGCGCTGCCGGCATGCCGCAACCGGCAATCACGGCCGCCAACGCCGCTGCGCCGGCCAGCAGAACTGCACCGGCAGCGCGGCCCATTTTTTCCGCAAACTGCATTGGCTACAAGTTTATCGGAGGAGGTTGCCGGGCCAGAAAGAGCACGCCGCGGCCACGCGCAGCCGGCATTACAATGAACCCTTGCACCCGGACTCAGAATGCGACCGCATCGAGATTGTCCTCGTCGCGCCGCGCAACCCGCTGAACATCGGCGCCGCGGCACGCGCCATGGCCAACTTCGGCTTTTCGCGCCTTACAGTCGTTGCAAACTCCGAAGCCGGCTTTGATTTCGACGCCCGCTGGCGCGAGGCCCGCTCCGCTGTCGGCGCAGCCGAAATCCTCCAAAACGCCCGCCGCACGCAGCGCCTCGCCGACGCCCTTGCCGAATGCACGCTCACACTGGGAACCGGCTCGCTCATGCGGCGCAAACCGGAGCAGCCGGTAATACCGCTGCCCCGGCTCGGCAAACGCCTGGGCGAAGAGCTTTCCCGCTCCGGCCGCATCGCAATCGTCTTCGGCCCGGAAAAGCGCGGGCTCACGCGCGACGATCTCGCCCACTGCCACGCCGTGATCGAAATCCCCACCGATCCGCGCCAGCCTTCGATGAATCTCGGCCAGGCCGTGGCCGTATGCCTGTACGAAATCGCCGCACGCCTCGGCGAGCAGGAGCCGGAAACCGAACCGCCGGGCGCCGGCAAGCCGGCTTCCCGGCCGGCCGCCGCGGCGCGCCTCGATCTGCTCGCCGAGCTCGTTCAGGAAACAATGATCGCCGGCGGCTACTCCCCGGCAGCGATGCGCAGCGCCAACCGGCATGATCTCGCACTGCTGCTCCGCCGCCTGCAGATCGCCGAAGCCGACGCGCGCCGCATCCTCGGCCTCTTTCGCCGCATCCTCTACCGGCTCAGGCAATAATGGAGGCTCAACGCGATGACCGGCTCCTGTCTTACCCGAAGAATGAACGGTTAGAGATTCCCATGAAGAAATATCCGTCCCGTCTTACAAACGTAAGGCAAGCTGTCCTGCAATGTCCTCTGCATCGCATTACGAGTCCTACATGCCCGGCCCTCCGTAAGGCAGATGCAGGGCGGCTGTAAGACAAAAATCGCCTGGCGCAACTGCCGAAAGACCGCAGAATTGCCGGGAATGCTTCAGCTGCGCTCCGCCCTGCGCGCCATCGTCATTTGCATCTCGATCATCCCGGCCACCAGCGCAAGCGGCAATCCCACCACGTTGAAGTAACAGCCCTCGATGCGCGGAATCCACCGCGCCGCCTGTCCCTGGATCGCATAAGCGCCCGCTTTGTCCATCGGCTCGCCGGTAGCAACGTAATCGGCGATCTGGTCCTCGGAGAGCGTGAGGAACCGCACCGCAGTAACCTCGGCGGCTACTTCGGCAGCATGCGCAGAAACCAGCGCCACGCCAGTGATCACGCGGTGGGTGCGGCCGGAAAGCAGGCGCAGCATGCGCCTTGCATCCGCCGCGTCCTCGGGCTTGCCCAGGATGCGATTGTCCAGAGTGACGGTCGTATCGGCTCCCAGCACGGCCAGATCTCCGGCCGCGGCATCCCGATCTGCCAGCAGTTGCCGAAATACCGCCTCCGCCTTCTCGCGGGCCAGCCGTGTAACGTAGGCGACCGGCTCTTCGCCGGGTTGAGGTTCCTCGGGAATGTGCGCCGGACGCACCTCGAACGAATAGCCGGCCTGCGCGAGCAGTTCGCGGCGGCGCGGCGAAGCGGAAGCAAGCACCAGCATGTTTTCGATTATGTCAGGCGGCGCATCGCCGCGCGCCGTTACACTGGGAAAGGACTCTCTACCGATGCACTTCCACTTCGACTTTTCGGCCAACCAGATTCTCTGGACGCTGACCTTCGCCGCCGAGCTTGTTCTGCTTGTGGTGTTACTGGGCCGCGACCGTGCGCGCCGCTATCCCTGGTTCACCTTGAAGATTGCTCTGCTGGCGCTCCTGCTGCTCATCAGCCGCTTGCTCGTCAACCGCATGGCCGCAGTCACAGTCGGCATCGTCTTTCTGACGCTCAGCTGCATCGCAACGCTGGTCAGCTGGATTGTGGTCGCCGAAGTTGCCCGCCGCGGCTTTGCGGGAGCTTCCCGCCGCAGTTGGCTCATCGCGGCAATCGCGGCGCTCGTCATCGCCGGCATCGCGCTCTGGCTGTGGGGACCGTGGCCGGCCTGGAAGACTCTGACCGGCGCATCGCGGCTTGTGGCGATCCGCTGTATGCAGATGTTTGCCGACAAAGGCTCGATGCTGGCCAATGTGCTTGAGGTCGAACTTGCAATTCTGTTTGCGCTGTTCGGGCGGCGTTACCGAGGCGGCTGGCGCAGCCATCCGCACATGATCGCCATCGGCCTTTCCGCCGCCGCGCTGTCGCAGATCGCCGTTCGCGTCATCTGGCGGTCTCTCGCATCGCACACCGTCATCCGCAGCCAGGCCGAGTACCTGCGCATCGTGACTCTGCGCGAGCGCATCTACCATGCCAACGATGTCGTCTACCTGTGCGCGCTGGTGTGGTGGATTGCATGGCTGTGGCTGGACGAGCCGGCAGCCGCAAACCGGCAAATCGCGCCAGGCGCATAGGACAGGAACAAAACCGCTGCGGTCTCCTGTTCCCTGCCTTTAAATATGGCAGCTCGTCCGGCCGCGCTTCTCAAGATACCGCTGGTGGTACTCTTCGGCGCGCCAGAATGTCTGCGCCGGGACAACCTGCGTGACAATGCGCCGCGGCTTGTAGCGGCCCTCGGCCGTGAGCCGGTCAATCCTGGCGCGCGCCGCCGCTTCCTGCTCGGGCGAGTGAAAGAAGATCACCGATCGATACTGCGTGCCCCAATCCGGCCCCTGGCGGTTCATCGTGGTCGGGTCGTGCATCTCGAAAAACGCGTCGAGCAGCTGCTCGTAGCTGATCTTCTCCGGGTCGAAATCGACCTCGACCACTTCCGCGTGTCCCGTGCGGTCGGTACACACGTCCTTGTAGCTGGGATTATCGAGGGTTCCTCCTTCGTAGCCCACTGCCGTGGCTGTCACGCCCGGCATCGCCGCAAAGGCCGCCTCCACGCCCCAGAAACATCCCGCTCCGAAAGTGGCTTTTTCTGTGCTCATAGTCTTTGAGATGCTCCTTGCCGCGCCGGGTCGCATCCGCGCGTCCATTCGTTCCCGGGCCAGCCGCCGCCGGACCCGGTACAGCGACGCCGGTTAATATCCTAACCGCTTATCGACAACGTTTTCCAACTGCTCACCGTTGCGGAATCTTCCGTACTGCCGCAGGAAAAAACGCATCGCCTGGTCAAGCCAGTCGCGGGTATGGTCCGCGCTATGCGGCGAGATGAAGACGTTCTCGAATCTCCAGACCGGATCGTCCTCCGGAATCGGCTCATGCTCGAACACGTCGAGACCCGCGCCGCGAATTCTCTTTTGCTCAAGAGCGCGAATCAGCGCAGCCTGATCGACAACCGGCCCACGGCCCACATTGACGAGCACAGCGTTCGGCTTCATCGCCGCGAATGCCGCGTCGGAGATCATGTGACGCGTCTCCCGCGTGAGCGGCGCGCTGGCGACGACATAGTCGCAACGGCTCAGCATCGCGGCCAGCTCGTCAGGCCTGTAGAACTTCTCAATCAGCGGATCGGGAGCCGTTGGCGCGTGGCGCTTCAGCGCCAGCACTTTCATCCCCATGGCATGCACGCGCTTTGCAACCGCGCGGCCAATGTCGCCATAGCCGACGATGCCCACCGTCTGGCCATCGATCTCGTCCAGGTCAAACTGCTCCCAGCGCCGCGCCGCCTTGTTGCGCAGCATGCGGGGAAAATCCTTGGCGAAATAAAGCACCATGGCCAGCGCGAACTCGCCCAGCGACTGCGAGAAAACGCCGGAGCCGTTGGTGAGCGGCACATCGCTTGCAACAAGCTCCGGAAAGAGCACGCCATCCAGGCCGGCCGAGCGCGAGTGGACCCAGCGCACCTGCGGGTTAGCCAGGAAGGCCTCCCGCAGCAGATCGCGCGGACCCGACCAGTGCAGGATGGCCGCAGCGCAATGCGGCGCGCGCGAGAGCGAGGCGGCATCCTTGACAAGCGCGTGCGGCACATCGCCAAGCATTGCAAGCTGCGGATCGTCGGCATCGGCCAGCACCAGCGCCAGCGGAAAATCGTTCATCGTGCTCCTCGCAGCTTAACTGCGCCCCCGCTTTGGGCTGCGGCCGCGGTTGCCGCCAAAACCGCCCTCATCCGGCCTGCCGTCATGGTTGCGGCCCTGATCTCCGAACCGCCGGCCGCCGCGCCCCCTGCCATCGCGCCGCTGCCCGCGCTCGCCGTCTGGACGCCGTGCGCCGCCACGGGGCTCTCCGCGAAAAGGCCGCTGCCGGCGCGGGCCGCCCTCTTCGCGCGGTCTGGATTCGCCTCGCGGACGAAATTCCCGCTGCGGGTTTTCTGCGCGAAACCTCTCGCCGCGATTGCCGCGCCTGGACCGCCCGGAAGGCTGACGTCCGAAGCCCTGGCCGCCGCTCTGCAGCCGTTCGAACCCTGGCCTGCCTTGAAATTCGCCGCGCGGCTCACGGCCGCCCTGTGACCGCTCCGGCGCTGGACGCTGAAAGGGACGGCCCTTTGGACGATCGGATCCACCGTGTTCGCCGCGACCAGATTGACGCCGCTCGGGTCCGCCATCGAAGCGCCGCGGCCCGAATCTGTTGCGGTCGCCAGGCCGGTTGCGCTCCGCATACCGGCCTCCTGCGCGATCATCGCGCCGGAGCTGGCGCTCGCCGCGCGGTTTAGCGTTCCAGTCCTCCCGGTCTCTTCCCTGCCGGCCGCCAAATCCACGATCGCGCTCGGCAGAACGTCCTGCCTCCTTCGGCAGCATGGCATTCGAGTTCGGCCGCCGCGGCTTGAGCCTGCCCTCTGCCGTAAGGCGCAGCGCATTGACCTCCTCGGCCGACAACTCCCGGAATTTTCCCGGTTCGACATCGAGCGCCAGCGGCCCGTAGCCCACGCGCCGGATCTTCTCCACGAAATGGCCCACGGCGTGGAACATCTTGCGCAGTTCCCGGTTGCGCCCCTCGGTAAGCACCACCTCGAACCATGGATTTTCGCCCTGGCGAATCTGGCGCACGCTGGCCGGAGCGGTGCGCACGCGCCCGGAACCCGCCTGCTCGCGCTCGATCATCACTCCCCTGCGCAACTGCTCCAGCTCGCTTTCGCCCGGCCGGCCGGAGACCTTGACCAGGTATGTTTTCTCCACCCCGGAGGCGGCGCGCGTCAGCAGGTTGGCCAGCTCGCCGTCGTTTGACACCAGCAGCAGCCCCTCGCTTTGAAAATCCAGACGGCCAACCGGATAGAGCCGCTCGCGAAAATTCGAGAAGAATTCCATCACGGTAGGCCGGCCTTCAGGATCGCTTACCGTGGTCACGTAGCCCTTCGGTTTGTTCAACAGAAAGGTGCGACGCCGCTCGGCGCCCTCGATCAGCCTGCCATCGACGCGGATGTGATCGCGGGCGGGATCGGCTTTAGCGCCAAGCTGCGTAACCACCTGCCCGTTGACCATCACGCGCCCGGCGACAATCATCTCTTCGGCGTGGCGGCGGCTCGCCACGCCGGCCTGGGAAAGAATTTTCTGCAGCCGCTCAGGCTTTGGCTCGGGTCTCCGAAGACCTTCGTTGTCCTCGGCCTTCTCCGTGACAGCCTTCCGAACCTCCGCGGCCGTTTCCCCGAACTCACCCTCAGACTCCTGCCCGGTCAACGGCCCGGCGGCGCGGGCGACAGCTCGCCTGCGGGCGCGCTTCTCGTGCGCCGGCTCGGGCTCCATCTGCGGCATTCCAGGTTCTGCGTCGCCGGTGGTATCGGCGACATCGGGATCCATCGGAGCGGTGGAGGATTCTGCTTCCGGCTCCGGCGCAGGCAGGCGGCTCGCCTCTCCGACCGCACTATCGACAAGGGCAGCCTCGCCGGCCGGCAATTTTTCCGGCTCTGCCGCGCGCTTCTTCGCCGCTTTGCGCGGTCTGGCGGCAATTTCCTCGCTTGCCGCTGGCGCTTTCTTCGCAGCGGACCCGCGCCTGGCCGCCGGCGCTTTCTTCGCCTCCTGCGCTGCCGCTGCGCTCTTCTTCTTCGCCGGCCCGACTTTGCCTGCGTCCGCCTTTGCCGGAGCGGCCTTCTTTGCGACGGCTTTCTTTGCTGCGGTTTTCGCGCCCGCCGCCCTGGCCGCCGTCTTCTTCCGCGCCGGCTGCTTTGGCTTGC
>DATGLJ010000200.1:0-2566 GCA_035294185.1 Occallatibacter sp.
AAGGGCCGAAGCGCAGGATCGTCGGTCTCGAAATGGTCGAGCGCGGCATAGGCCGCGACGGATACTCCGTACTGTCGCTTGAAGGCGAACCCATCGGCACAATCACCTCCGGCTCGCCCGCACCGTTCCTTAAAAAGAACATCGCCATGGCGCTGGTGCCGGCGGAGGTGGCCGCTTCGGGAGCCGACGTGCTGGTGGATTGCCGGGGGAATCGCGCCCGGGCCAGGCAGGTGCCGCTGCCGTTTTATAAGCGGGCGAAGAAATAGAAATTGCGATACTCGGGTTGAGTGGAAAGCGGCAGGAAACGATTGCCATGCGCACTGACCGCACCAAGAGCTTCTATGTGACCAGGGCGATCGAGGAGCATCTGCAGGAACTGGAAGACATTTACATCAGCGAGCAGCGCTTGATTGAACTGCGCGCCGGCCGCAGCCGCACTTATACCACGCAGGACGTGGAGCGTGAGCCTGGCCAAGCAGATTGAGTACGAATCCGGCGCCCTCAGAGACCTGAAAAACTTGACCGGCGGATTGCAAAGAGAATCGTTTCGTTCCTGAGCGAACGAGTAGCTCCTCTTGAAGACCCGCGCAGCATTGGGACAGCGTTACAAGGCTCAAAGCCTGGCGAGTGATGGCGCTATCGCGTTGGCGATTACCGGATTGTTTGTGAGATCCGGGATCGGCAACTGGTGATACTTGCAGTTTCGATCGGCCATCGAAGAGAAATCTATCGATGGATCGCGCGAACTCGCCCCGCCCCCTTCACACCTGCATCACTTCGGCTTCCTTGCGGCGCGACATCTCCTCCATCTTCCGGATCTCCTCGTCGGTCATCTTTTGCACCTCTTCCATGGCGCGCTTCTCGTCGTCTTCGCTGATCTTTTTCTCTTTGCCCAGCTTCTTCAGCGCGTCGTTGCCGTCGCGGCGCACATTGCGCACGGCCGTGCGGTGCTCTTCGAGCACGCGGTTCAGGTGCCTGCAAACCTCGCGCCTCCGCTCCTCGGTCATCGGCGGCACCGGCACGCGCACCACCTTGCCGTCGGACTGCGGATTGAAACCGAGGTCCGAGGCCTGAATGGCCTTCTCGATCTCCTTGACGATCGTCGGGTCCCACGGCGAGATCACGATGAGCTGCGGCTCCGGCGTGGACACCTGCGCAAGCTGCGTGACCGGCGTCGGCGTACCGTAGTAGTCCACTTTGATCTGATCGAGCATGTGGGCGCTGGCGCGGCCGGTGCGCGTGGAGGCCAGGTTTGCCTGAAAGTCGGCCACGGACTGGTCCATACGCCGCTTGAGGTCGTTATAAAGGTCTTTCAGCGCCGGATTTCCAGCCATCATGGAAACTGCCATCGGTGACTCCTCGCCACATCCAGAAGTATCAACGGCTATTCTACAAAAAACGGCCGCCTGGTCAGGCGGCGCTACACTGGAATCGAGGTTGTCCATGCACTCCGCTCAGACGCAACGCCGCGGCGGGTTTCTCGGCTCTCTCCAGGGCTTCGGCATCCTGGCCACGCTGCTGCTCGCGCTGGCTACGGGCTTCTTTACCTTTTTTGCCGCAACTTTTGCGGCTATCGTCGCGCTGCTCGCCTGGAACGGCCTGGGCCATCACGCCGTCAACTACGCCGATACATACCTCTACGTCGGGCTTCCCGCCGGCGCGATCGCCCTTGTCCTTGCCCTCGCTGTCCTGCTCACGCAGTGGCTGCGCGGCAAACTTCGTTCCTAGACCGCAAGCGCCCTTGCTCGTTGGCTCCCTGCCTCGATACCATTCCCCCATGCCCGTCCACTCCATCGCGCTCGCTGACCTGGTCAACGGCCAGCCGCCCAGCGGCGAGCAGGCCCGCGCCTGGTGCGCGCAGCTCGAGGCTGGCGGCATTCTCTACTTTCCGCAAACGCCGGTCCCCATCCCCGCGGACGATCTCGACTTTCTGCTCAGCCGGCAGCAGACCGGCTCGCGCCTGCACAAGAACATCGCCTACAAGCCCGATCGCGGCCGGCTCTCCGGCGTGGACCGCTCCGCATCCGACGCCGAGGAGTTCGACCGGCTCCATGACGTAATGGCGCGTTACTCGGCCTCGGTCGCGCGTTTTCTCTCCGGCTTTCTTGCGCCGTACCGCCAGCGCTGGCGGCTGGACTATGCCTCCTACCGGCCCATCGAAGAAGAGGGCCGCGACCTGCCGCTGCGCCGTCGCAACGACCTGCTGCACACGGACGCTTTTCCCACGCGGCCCACGCGCGGCTGGCGCATCCTGCGCTTCTTCCACAACATTCATCCCGCGCGCACCCGCGACTGGGCCGTGGGCCCGCCGTTCCCGGGCGTCGTCGGCAGATTCACGCCCAGCCCGATTCCCGCTCCGCGCGCCGACAGCGCCGGCACTCGCGCCACCAGGGCTCTCGCCCGCGCCATCGGTCTCGCTGCGCTTGTTCCCCGGCTCAAGCGCACGCCATACGACGAGTTCATGATGCGGCTCCACAACGTCATGAAAGAGGACGCCGAGTTCCAGCGCACCGTTGCGCGCGAGCAGTTCAGCTTTCCGCCCGGCTCAAGCTGGATGGTCTACACC
>DATGLJ010000201.1:0-8651 GCA_035294185.1 Occallatibacter sp.
TTGCTCCCCTCCTGGCGCTCGGCGCCGGGAGGACAGGTCTGGGGTAAAGCAGAATTCATGATATTGAATCAGCCTCGGCGGTGTTGCTCTCGGATAGGCGTTCCTGAATTGACGCGAGCACGATCATTCGATGCGGCGGCAACGGGCTTGGTTGCGATGCAGGTCCGCCGGCCGCCGCTGCGGCGATTTGATCGGACGGTATGATGCTTTTCATCCGCATTCTGGATGGACTATATTGTTTCGGATGCGGAGCGGCATGCGCGGCGATGGGGCTGGCGCGGATGCCGGGACGGCGGAAAAGACAATTGCATCCAGCAAGAGCCGGATCAGGAAGATGGTGGCGTCAGGGAGGGCCTGATGAGGATCTGCGATACGATCGGATTGGTTCTGAAGAATAAGCCGCATCGAATTCTGGCGGTGGGGCCGGATCAAACCGTTTACGAGGCCATCGAAAAGATGGCCGAGCATGATATCGGCGCGCTGCTGGTGCTCGATGAGGCTGGCCGGCTGGTCGGCATTCTTTCCGAGCGCGATTATGCGCGTAAGGGGATTCTTAAGGGGCATTTCTCGAAAGAGACGCGGGTGCATCAGATCATGACCAGCCCGGTGATGTACGTGACGCCGCAGCACACCGTGGATGAATGCATGGCGATTATGACGCAGCACGATTTCCGGCATTTGCCGGTGCTGCAGAACGGAGAGGTCTGCGGGGTGATTTCGATCAGCGACCTGGTGAAGTGGGTGATGTCCGGACAGGACCATGCGATCCAGGAGCTGGAGGGGTATATAACCGGGGCATATCCGGCGTAGCGGATAACGGATCGGCGGCGCGGCAGGCAGGCGGCGCGGGAGCTGCGCCAGGAGTTCTCCAGTTCTCATGGCCGATGTTGCGACAACTGAGCCCTATGTCGAGCCGTGGCTGAGCGGCAGCCACGCGGATGTGCCAGCGGCGGGCCGGGCCGTTTTGCACGCGCTTGAGCTTGCATGGGACGACTTGAGGAAGTGGACCGCGGGGCTTACGGACGACGAGGCGCACGCGGCGCCGTTCGGGTTGACGCCGGTAGCGTACCATCTGCGGCACATCGCGCGATCGGTGGATCGGATTTTGACCTATGCCGAGGGCGGGGAGCTTTCCGCCGGGCAGCTTGCGGCGCTGAAGGCGGAGAAGGCGGCCGATCGCGAACCGCTGGCGGCAATGCTGGGCGAAGTGCAGGCGTCATTTGCCCGGGCTGCCGGGCGGATCCGCGCGCTTGCCGGCGCTGACCTGAACGCTCCGCGGGCGGTGGGACGCAAGCGGTTGCCGACAAGCGTGGGCGGGGCGCTCGTCCATGTGGCCGACCATACGCAGCGGCACACAGGGCAGGTGGTGACCACGGCCAGGCTGCTGCGCGCGATGCGGCCGGAGCGGCGCGGCGAGGAGACGCAGGGAGAGGAAGAAGGGCCGAAAACACAATGATTTCCGGGCTATGCCTTCCGTTCCGCGGTTGGTATACTTATGCTTGTGACCACTACCACCTCAGAGCACACGGCAACCCTATCGCACGCAGGTCGAGACGCAAAAGCGGGCGCTGACCCAGGCCAGAAATCGGTTTTGCTGCTTAAGCCCCGCGGCTTCTGCGCCGGCGTGGTGCGCGCCATCGATATTGTGCGGATTGCGCTGGAGACCTTCGGCGCGCCGATTTACGTGCGCCGGGAGATCGTGCACAACCGCTATGTGGTGAACGAGCTGGCTGAGAAGGGCGCAATTTTTGTTCATGAGATCGACGACGTGCCCGAAGGCCAGCGCGTGATCTATTCCGCCCACGGCGTTTCGCCGGCGGTGCGCGACATGAGCAAAAAACGGAATCTGAAGGTAATCGACGCCACCTGTCCTCTGGTGACCAAGGTTCACATCGAGGCGGTGAAATTCGCCAGGCAGGGGTATTCGCTGGTGCTGATCGGGCACCGCGACCATGACGAGATCGAGGGCACATTGGGCGAGGCGCCGGCGGTCACGCAGGTGGTTTCCAATGTAGCCGAGGTGGAGGCGCTTGAGGTTCCGGACCCGAACCGCGTGGCTTATCTGACGCAGACGACACTTTCGCTCGACGAGGCGCGGGATATTATTCATGCGCTGAAAGAGAAGTTTCCGAATATCGTCGGGCCTCATTCGCAGGATATCTGCTATGCCACGGAAAACAGGCAGGTGGCGGTGCGCAACGTGGCGCACAAGGCCGACCTGGTGCTGGTAGTGGGCTCGACGAACAGCTCGAATTCCAACCGCCTGGTGGAGGTTTCCCGCAACCTGGGAACAATGGGTTATCTGATCGATAACTCCCGGGCGATTTCGCCGTCATGGCTGGAAGGCGTTCAGACGGTGGCGGTTACGGCCGGCGCGTCGGCGCCGGAGGTGCTGGTCGAAGACGTGGTGAACTATCTGCAACAGAATGGCTTTTCCAGCGTCGAAGAAGTGGAAGTAATGCCCGAGAATGTGCGTTTCGGTCTGCCGCCGGAGATCGTGCAGGCGATTGGAAGCGCAAACGGTCCTGAGCCCGTGCCAGTTCGCTAACCGGTTGCCCCGGGCCGTCCGCAAAAGCGGATCGTCCGGGGCAACGCATGTGGATGCATAACCTTACCCCGTGCACAAGTTGGCCGGCAACAGGATATCTGGTGACCAGTTCGGGAGGCTTTGAGACTGCATGAGTTCACACGAGGAGCGGCGGCAGGCGACGGTTTCAGGATCCGGGATGCCGCGTTTCGGGCGCATCGATGCCGACCTTGCCGAGGTCGACTCCGCCATTTCCAGGTCGGCCGATTTCATTCTGTCTCTTCAGCACCCGGAGGGTTACTGGTGCGGCGAGCTGGAAGCCGACTCGATGCTCGAGGCCGACTACATCTTTCTGCATACGCTGCTTGAGTCCGGCGACCGTGGCCGTCTGGAGCGGGCGCTGGCCGAGATGTGGCGCTACCAGAAGGAGGATGGCAGCTGGAGCATCTACCCGGGCGGCCCGGGCAATATCTCGCTTTCGGTGAAGTGCTATTTAGCGGCCAAGCTGATGGGAGTTCCGGCGAGCGATCCGCGCCTGCAGCGCTGCCGCGAGTGGATCCTGGCGCATGGCGGCGTGGTGGAGTGCAATACATTCACCAAGATGTATCTGTGCGCGCTGGGGCAGTACGACTATGACGCGGTTCCGGCGATTCCGCCGGAGATCGTACTGTTCCCGAACTGGTTCTACTTCAATATCTATGAGATTTCTTCCTGGTCGCGGTCGATCCTGGTGCCTCTGGCGATCATCTATGCGAAGAAGCCGTACAAAAAGATTCCTCCGGAGCACGGAATCGAGGAACTGTTTGTAGGCGGTCGGGCGAACTCGATCCTGCGGCTGCGGATGGACCGCAAGAACATCTTTTCGTGGCGGAATTTTTTCCTGGTCCTGGACCGGGTGACGCATTGGTTCGAGGCGGTGCACATCCGGCCGCTGCGGCGGCTGGCGCTGCGCAAGGCCGAGCAGTGGATGCTGCAGCGGTTCGAACTCTCCGATGGGCTGGGCGCGATTTATCCGGCCATGCTGAACGCCATTCTGGCGCTGCGCTGCCTAGGCTACTCGGAAGACGATCCGCAGGTGATCCGGGCCAGAGACGAGTTCGAGAAGCTGGGCATTGAGCAGGCGCCTACGGCCGAGGTTCCGTTCCCGACGTTTCGCATGCAGCCGTGCGTTTCTCCGGTATGGGATACGGCGCAGGCGATGTTTGCGCTGGGCGAGGCCGGCGTGCCGCGCAATCATCCCAAGATGGTGAAGGCGGCGGACTGGATCCTCGCCAAGGAAGTGCGGCACAAGGGCGACTGGGCGGTGAAGGTGAAAAAGACCGATCCGGGCGGCTGGTACTTCGAGTTCAACAACGAGTTTTATCCGGATACGGACGATACGGCGCAGGTGCTGCTGGGACTGAGCAAGGTAGACAACCCGCGCGAGCGTTATCAGCACCAGGTGTGTGAGCGGGCCATCGAGTGGGTGCTGGCCATGCAGTGCCGGAACGGCGGCTGGGGCAGCTTCGATAAAGACAACTCGAAGATGATCTTCCAGTACATTCCATTCGCCGACCACAACGCGATGCTCGACCCGCCGACCGCGGATATTACGGGGCGCATCCTGGAGATGCTGGCCACGTATGGCTACACGCGCGAGGACAAGCGCGTGGCCAGGGCGATCGAGTTCATCTTCAGGGAGCAGGAGCCGGACGGGAGCTGGTTCGGCCGCTGGGGCGTGAATTATCTGTACGGGACCTACCTGGTGCTGCGCGGGCTGGATGCGATCGGCGTGGATCGGCACGAGCCGCAGATTCAGCAGGCGGCCGAGTGGATCCGGATGGTGCAGAACCCCGACGGCGGATGGGGCGAAAGCTGCGAAAGCTATGACGATCCCGGCAAGCGCGGCATAGGCCCGAGCACTCCTTCGCAGACGGCCTGGGCGCTGCTCGGGCTGCTGGCCGCCGGCGACGACCGGTCGGATTCGATTGCCAAGGGCGTGCGCTGGCTGCTGACGCGGCAGCGGGCCGACGGGAGCTGGGACGAGAGCACCGGCACGGGGCTGAACCACCAGGCGCAGTACACTGGAACCGGATTCCCGAGAGTGTTTTACCTGGCGTACACGATGTACCGCCAGTACTTTCCGCTGCTGGCGCTGACGGCCTACAGGCGGGCTATGGATCGGGGTATAAATCGTGGATTGACCGCGCCGGGCAACGGCGCCGGAGGTTAACGACAGGATGGCTGTTCCTATCTCACAGATGTGGACGGTGGCAACCTACGTCCTCAGGAAGCGATTCAAGGGCGAAAAGCGTTATCCGCTGGTGCTGATGCTCGAGCCGCTGTTCCGCTGCAACCTGGCGTGCGCCGGCTGCGGCAAGGTGCAGTATCCGCCGCACATTCTCAAGAAGCAGCTGACGCCGGAGGAGTGCTTTGCGGCGGTCGAAGAGTGCGGCGCGCCGATGGTTTCGATTCCCGGCGGCGAGCCGCTGCTGCATCCGCAGATCGTGGAGATCGTCAACGGCCTGATTGCGCGCAGGAAGTACATCTATCTGTGCACGAATGCGCTGGAGCTGAAGCGGCGGCTGCCGGAGTTCACGCCGTCGAAGTACCTGACGTTTTCCGTTCATCTGGACGGGCAGCGCGAGCACCACGACTTTTCGGTGTGCCGCGAGGGCGGATGGGACCTGGCGGTGGAAGGCATCAAGGAGGCGGTCAGGCGCGGCTTCCGCGTGACGACCAACGCAACCTTCTTCGACGGCACCGATCCGAATTCGGTGCGCGCGTTCTTCGACGAGGTGATGGAGATGGGCGTGGAGGGAATTGTCCTCTCGCCCGGCTACAGCTACGAGAAGGCGCCGGACCAGCACCGCTTCCTGGGCCGGGCGCGCGTGCGTCGGCTGTTCCGCGCCATCCTGTCGAACCGCAAGCGGAGCTGGAAATTCAACATGTCGCCGTTGTTCCTCGAGTTCCTGATGGGCGACCGCAGGTACGAGTGCACGCCCTGGGGCTCGCCGGCGTACAACATCTTCGGCTGGCAGCGGCCGTGCTACCTGCTGCAGGATGGATACGCCGAGACCTTCAAAGAGCTGATGGAAACCACCCGGTGGGAAGAGTACGGCGCGGCCAGCGGCAACCCGAAGTGCGCCAACTGCATGGTGAGCTGCGGCTACGAGCCGACGGCGGTGATCGACGGCTTTGGATCGCTGAAGAGCTTCTGGGCGATGGTCAAGGGCAGCTTCAGCCTCTATCCCGATGAGCATGCGCTGAAGCTGTTGAACGAGCCTGCGCCGCATGGTCCGGCGAAGCTGGTCAATATCGAGCAGCCGGCGCGCCAGTACGAGGAAACGCGCGCATGACGGCCGAAGTGCACAAATATACGATCGAGCAGGTTGAGGCTCTGGAGCTTGCGCCGGGCGCCGAGCACGAGCAGCTTGAGGGCTGGGTGCCGGAGCTGGCCAGCGAGGAAGACCTGAAGAACGCACTCGAAAAGGCATTCGATTATCGCGGCGACGTGACGATCACCACCAGGGCAGGCGAGAAGATCGAGGCCTATATCTTCAACCGGCATACGGGCGCAACGCTGGCCGAGTCGTGGGTGCAGTACTTTACGCCGAAGGCCGCCGACAAGCGCAAGCTGAGCTACGCCGAGATCGCGCGCCTGGAATTCAGCGGCAAGGACCGCGCAGCGGGCAAGCACTGGGAAGACTGGGTGAGGGCCTACAACGAGCGGAAGGCGGCAGGCGAGAAAAATATCGGGCTGCATCCGGAGGCGCTCGAATAAAATGGCGCTGGCCTCGGCCAGCGAGGCGTTGTTCTCTGTCGCACCGTCCAGGGTCAGCAAGGCGCACCGGCAGCTCTGTTGCCTGTAACAGCAATCGCCGGCAATTGTCCTTGGGAAAAATCAACCTGCTGGAGCGTAGTTTCACATCAAAAGCCGCTGTAAACAGCCGACCGCATGGCTAGTCGCCGGATTTCTAGCGCGCCGCTGTGGGCCGGATCGGATGGCGGATCAGGAAACACGCTGCAGCCTCACGCGCGCGTCTCAACAGGAGAAGTTTATGTCTATCCGGAAGATGCTTGCTTTTTCTGGTCTTGCCGTTGTGTTGATGATGGCCAAACCCGCAGTTCCCGCTCAGATTTCCTTCGGCGTGAACATTGGACCGGAGCCGGTCTGTCCCTATGGCTACTTCGACTATCCTCCTTACAACTGCGCTCCTTACGGCTACTATGGGCCCGATTGGTTTGTCGGAGGCGTCTTCATTGGCGCCGGTCCGTGGTTCCACGGTCCCCACGGCTTCTACGGGCACGTCGATAATCGCTGGGATCCTCATTATGGATACAGAGGTCCGTTCCCAGAGCGCGGCGAACGGCCATTCTATGGGTTTCATGGCAACGAAGCGCGCGACGGACGAGGCCATATCGGCATGGCCGGCCATGATCCGGGCGGCGAGCATGTTCCCGGGTATTCGCACTGGGGCGGCCACGGCGGCGGTCACCGTTAATGCATAACCCATCGGTAGTGGGTCAGTTTTGAAGGGTACGGACCTGAGCCCGTACATCAGTCGAGCAAACTGCTTCCGGACTCGAACCCCGGAAAGAATGCGATTTCAATCTGACCCACTCCCAACCCATCGGATCCGTTTGGCGCCAATTTAGAATGGAAGCTCGAAAATGAGGATCTTTCTGACTGGCGCCACCGGATTTGTCGGTTATCACGTCGCCCGCGCGCTCAGCAAGGAGGGCGCCGATCTTCGCTTGCTGATCCGCCGGAGCAGCAATCCGAAAAACCTCGAAGGGCTTGCCGGCGAGACGCATGTAGGCGACCTGCGCCAGCCCGAGACATTGCGTCCGGCGCTTGACGGCATCGATGCCGTGGTTCACGTAGCTGCCGACTACCGGCTTTGGATTCCCGACCCGGAAGCGATGTATCGCGCGAATGTGGACGGCACGCGCGAGCTGCTGCGGCTGGCGCGGGAAGCCGGAGTGCGGCGTTTTGTCTACACGTCGTCGGTGGCGACCATGCGCTTTTTTACCGATGGCGCGGTGAGCGACGAGGAGACGCCGGTTTCGCTCGCCGATATGGTCGGTCATTACAAGCGGTCGAAGTTTCTGGCCGAGCGCGAGGCGATCAAAGCTGCGGACTCCGGGCAGCAGGTGATGATCCTGAATCCGACGACGCCGATCGGACCGCATGACGCGAAGCCGACGCCTACAGGACGCATCTTCGTCGATTTTCTGAAGCGGAAATTTCCCGCGTATGTGGATACGGGGCTGAACCTGGTGGATGTTGGCGAAGTGGCGCGGGCGCATGTGCTGGCGCTTACCCGGGGCGCGCCGGGCAGACGCTACATCCTGGGCGGCGAAAACCTGACGCTCAAGCAGATTCTCGACCGGATGTCGGCGCTTACGGGCATTCCCTCGCCGGCCGTGAAGATTCCTTTCGCCGTGGCGGCCGCATACGCGTTCTTCGAGGAGTGGATCACCGGGCGGATTCGCGGAAAAGAGCCGCGGGCGACGCTCGAAGAAGTGCGGATGGGACGCAAGAAGATGTTTGCCTCGAGCGCGCGGGCTGAGCGGGAACTGGGATTCCGCGTTGTGCCGGTCGAGCCGGCGATGCGGGCGGCGATCGAGTGGTTTCGCGCCAACGGCTATGCGTCGTAGAGTTGAAAGACGAGGGCCCGGATGCCGCAGGAGCTGCAGCGCAGATTATTTCAAATCGGATCTCCGCAGTCATGACGCGCGTTGCCATCATCGCCGCATTTCCGGGCGAGCTCGGGCCGCTGGTGAAGCAGACAGCCGGAGGCTGGCCGCACAGCGACCGCAACGGAGTGCGATTCTGGGCCCAGCGCAGCGAAGAAGAAGAGTGGATTGCGGCCTGCGCCGGCGCGGGGCAGAATGCGGCGACGCGCGCCTTTGCGGCAATCGAGGACGGCGGGCCGATTGACCTGGTGTTTTCGGTCGGCTGGGCCGGGGCGCTGAGCGACGATATCGAGCCGGGCAGCGCGCATAATGTGGCCGGAGTGATCGACGTGCAGACGGGCGAGCGGTTCTCATGCGATGCAGGGGCGGGCGACCTGTGGCTGGCTACGAGTCCGCGGGTCGCCGGCGCGGAAGAAAAGCGGCGGCTGGCGGGAGCCTACGG
>DATGLJ010000202.1:0-3481 GCA_035294185.1 Occallatibacter sp.
TCGAGCTGCTCGGGGGCGCGCAGATGGTAGGCATCGACGGCGCGCGTCTGCCAGAAGAGATTGCAGTGGTCGCGGCTGGCTGCGGGGTTGGCGCCGGGGCTGGAAGATTCCGGACTCGCGCATAGCCGCAGCCGGGGCGGATCCATGCGCGTCGACTGCTTGTCGACCCAGGACGCCCCGACCGGCGCGAAATTGCCGTCATGGAAGCCCGGAGATGCCGTGAGCTGCCTGCGCTGGCCGTCGAAGCTCACCTGCCAGAGCTGCTGCTCGAGCAGGTTGCCCTCGTTCGAAGCGTAATCGATGCATTTGTCTTTCGCGTCCACGCGGTAAACGGCGCTGACTTCAAAGCTGCCGCTGGTAAGCTGGCGATCGAGTTTTGCCGGCGCCGAAAGCGGATGGGCGGCGTTGTAACGGTAGAGATAGATCTGGTTGTGCCCGCTGGTCCAGTTGGTCAGCACGATCGAGCCGTCCTGAACGTCGACGTCGTAGTTGTCGTCGACGAATTTGTCGTCGCTGATCTCGAGCATCTCCCTGCCGTCGTCGCCGTTGGCGGAGCAGAAATAAATTGCGCGGTGTTTGTGATCGCGGGTGACGGTCTCGATCCAGACAGTCTTTGCGTCCACCCAGCCGAAGCGGGGGATATAGTCGTCGCCGCCGTGGAAGGGGATATGCATCCAGGTGATGCGTCCGCCGCGCGCGCTCACCACGCCTACGTGTACGTCGGGGTTGGGATCGCCGGCCTGCGGATAGCGCTGCATCTCCACGGTTGCATGCGTCGGGATCCAGTCGGTCAGCGGATACTCGGGCACGCTGGTCTCGTTCATCTGCAGGAAGGCGATGGCCTTCGAATCCGGCGACCAGAAGTAGTTGCTGCGCGTCTCCAGTTCCTCCTCGTAGACCCAATCCACGCCGCCGTTGAGCAGCGCCTGACCGCCGGAGGCGGCGGGCGCAGGAACGACAGCGGCCGGCGGCATTTCCCCGCCATGCAGCCGCACGATCTCGATGCCGTGATTGCGCAGGAACGAAACCGAGGCGCCGTCGGGGGAAAACTTCGGATCGTCGCCCGAGGCGGCGCCGGTGTCGGCAATCTGCACGCCGGTGCCGGTCTTCAGGTCGTAGTACCAGAGGCGGCCGCTCGAATCGAAGAGCAGATGCGCCGAATCGGGCGCCCAGAGGTAGCTGGCCATGTGATACCGGCTGCGATGATCGCGGTCGCGTTCCGAGCCGCCGGCCTCGGTAAGCGGGGCCATCTTGGCGCGGCTCACCAGCACGTGCGGCCGTCCGCTGCCCGGGTCCAGATCGATCAGCTGACCGCTGTCGATGTAGGTAAGATGCCTGCCGTCGGGCGACCAGGCGAGATCCTCGGGAAGATTGCCGATGAGCGGCCCGTGCGCAAAGATGGCTTCCACCGTGAGCGGTTTTTGCGGCTGCGCGCTCAGGGCGCAGCCAGCGGCAAGAAGAAGGGCGACGGCGGCCGGCAGATACGCGGCGCGCGTCAGATTGCGGATCGGCTCTCGCATCGACTTTCGCATGGTGCGGCTCTCCCTCCGGAGCGGACAGTCCTGCGTGGATCGCGCCAACAGACGCGTGGCTGGAGATGGCAGGCGGAGCCGGCAGCAGGCAGCGGTCGAGGCACAATCGAGGCAGTGCAACGGCGCGGGCCATTTTTGCCGGCTCTTTAAGGCACGTGCGCGTTTCGTCAGCTGCAGCCGCGAACGGCCGGCTGCACAAGGCCCGGCTTGTTGCAGGATTCCATGCTCGCCGTCACGGATCGAATCGGGTGGATGAAACACGCTGTACCCACTTTAATCGATGGGCGGAGGCGGACTGTCCTCAGGACGCGGGCCCAAGCGCAGGATCACGAAAAAGGACAGCCCAGGCGCCGGATGCATTGCGGCCGGGGGCAGTGGGCGTGTATGGTGCGCACTATGCATTGGATAAGTCCAGGCGAACGCCGCAGGCTGGGCCGGGCGCGGCGGCGGCAGGCGCGGCGCCGGCAGCACGACGAACTGCATCCCGGCAAGCGCCCGGCCGGCTCGCTTGAGCTGCTGGCGCGGTCCATGCAGGGGCGGGTGCCTGCGCTCATTGCATTGAAATACGAGATGATGCTCGAGTCGCCCTTCGCATATTTTCGCGGCGCCGCGCCGGTCATGGCCGCCGACCTGGCCGCGCTCGCCAATACCGGCATCGAATGCCAGATATGCGGCGATGCGCACGTGCGCAACCTGGGCGCCTATGCCGGGCCTGACGGCCGGCTGGTCTTCGACATCAACGACTTTGACGAAACTGTCCGCGCGCCCTTTGAGTGGGACCTTAAGCGCATGGCGGCGTCGCTGGTGCTGGCCGGCCGCGCCGCGGGGCACAAAGAGAGCACTGCGCGCGCCGCCGCCGAGGCCTGCGCGGAGCGCTATGCGGCGCTGATGCGCCAGTTCGCCGCAATGCCGATGATCGAGGTCGCGCGCTTCCAGGTGCGCCGCATGAACCTGGCCCGGCCCGTGCATGAAGCGCTGATGAAAGCCGAGCGCGCCACGCCGCGGCATACGCTCGAACAATTCACCGAGCCGGCCAAGGATCGAAAGGATGGGACGGGAAAAGGCGCAAAGACCGGCGGCGCGGCGCGGGTGTTCAGGGAAAATCCGCCGCTGCTCAGGCGCGAGAAACGGGCGCGGGCGGAGATTCTGGCCGCGCTTGCTCCCTATGCGGAGATGCTGGAGCCGCAGCGGCGGCATCTGCTGGGCTTCTACCGGCCGGTCGACGTAGCCTTCAAGGTGGTGGGCACAGGCTCGGTGGGCCTGCGCGACTATTGCATCTATTTCGAAGGCAACGGCGAGAACGATCCGCTGTTTTTGCAGGTCAAGGAAGAGACGCATTCGGTCTACGCGCCCTACCTCGGCGAGCCGCGCGCGCCGGCGCACAACGGCATGCGCGTCGCGCAGGGCCAGCGCGCCATGCAGATGCAGTCCGATCCCTTTCTCGGCTGGACGCACATCGGCAGCCGCCATTTTCTGGTGCGGCAGTTGAGCGATCACAAGGGATCGATCGATCTGGACGATCTTGCCGGCGGCAATCTGCGCGCCTATGCCGAGGTGTGCGGCGAGCTGCTGGCGCGCGGCCACGCCCGCTCCGGCGATGCGCTGGCGATTGCCGGTTACCTGGGAAAAGGCGGCGAATTTGCGGAGGCTCTGGCCAGGTTCGGCGCGCGCTACGCCGACCAGACGGAGAAGGACTGGGAGGAGCTGAAGAAGGCGCGCAGAAAAGCCAGGTAACCGCGCTGCGCGCATCGGCGCGCGCTGACTAATCTGAGGAAAGAGGAATCTTCGCTCCGGATGTCCGCCCCGCTGCTCGATCCCGACCGCGCCCGTTCGTTTGCTCGCGACGCCGGCTTCAGCGACGCCGGCCTGGTGGCGCTGCCGCATGCCGCGGCCGGCCGCGACGCCCGGCGCTTCGAGGAGTGGGTGCAGGCGGGCTGCGCGGGCTCGAT
>DATGLJ010000203.1:0-10136 GCA_035294185.1 Occallatibacter sp.
GTACGAGTGCAAGGTAGACAGGTTCTTTCCCGAGTACGATATGGGCGGGCTTTGTCAATACAATCGCCGTCGCTTCCGCCCGGAGACGCTGATGCACGTCATCCACGCACACCCGAGGCTCGTCATCCGTGGCGATGTGTGCGAGAACCCGTATTACATTGCGCCCGAGATTTTGCTCGGCCAGAAGAGCGAGACAGACGATCCGGTCCGCCGGCTATTGGAGAGCATGGCCGAAAATACCCGGCTGCGGCGCCAGCTGAGTGCGGAGACCGAGGCCCGGCACCGCTCCGAAAGGCTTGCCGCCGCGGGGCGAATGGCCGCCACGATCGCCCACGAGATCAATAATCCGCTGGAGGCGATTACCAACCTCTGGTACCTGCTCGATCATGAGAAGAACCTTTCACCTGACGTGCGCTCGTACGTGGACTGTATGGGGCATGAGCTGAAGCGTATCTCCCACATCACCAGACAGACGTTTGAGTTGTACCGCCCCGGCACGTTGTCCGGGATGGTGGACCTTGCCCGGACCCTGGATGAAGATATTCGCGATCTGTCGCCGAAAGCGCAGGTACTGGGCTCGGCCATCGATGTCGATCACCGCGTGCTGGCGATCGTCTACGGCTTTGCCGGTGAGCTGCGACAGCTCTTTGCCAACATCATCGTCAACGCCCTCGAAGCCGGGGCCAGCAGGATTCGCATCCGGGTGTCCCGCGGCCGGGACTGGAAGCGGCCCTCGCGCCGCGGCGTCCGCGTTCTTGTTGCCGACAACGGGCCGGGTATTGCTCCGGCTGTCGCCGCCAAAATCTTCGAGCCCTTCTTTACGACAAAGAAAGAGAAAGGCACCGGACTCGGCCTCTGGGTCAGCAAGGGGATTGTACAAAAGCACGAAGGTTCGATTTCCGTGCGCACAAGCACGCGGTCCGGCCGAAGCGGCGCTTCATTTTCCGTTTTTCTGCCCACGGCCTGAGCGGCTTGCCGCAGACGCGCTGCGGACGGTAGGCTGAAAGCATGTACGAAGACTTCCACGTGACCGACCGCTGGACCGGCGAAGACCTGCACTGCCGCTGGAAGGCCAATATTGTGGCCATTGCCACGCGCCACGCCGATGCCGTCGACGTTCGTTTCGACGTGAACGGCCGGCCGATGTGGATCGCTCTGCCCTGCGCGGCCTGGGTGGAGCAGAAGAAGCGCACCGGCAAGGTCATTACCGACCAGCTTGCGGCGCAGATCGCCGGCCGCTACCTGCGCCGGTTGATCGAAGAAGGCTACGACGCGCGCCGCCAGATGTACACGATGACGGTCGACGAGGTTCTCGAGCATCTCGATGCGGTGGTTGCCGAGGCCAGAGAGCGGGGCTCGATTCCGCTGCTGCCGGTGGGCATTGAGACAGGATCGGCGGCGCTCGCCGCCGGCCGATAGGCCGAGGCCGCCGCGGCCCGGCAGCCGGAGCCGCGGAAGGCCCGGATCCATCCGGATGAAGGAATTGGGCCGGAATTACAAGGCAACCCCTGGTTTGAAAGCAGCGTGTCGCGCTGTTGCCGGCAGCTTTGCCGGATTCCCGTGCCAGAGGTGAAACTCGGCCTGGCGGCGGGCGCGGAGGGCGGCGCTTTCGCGATTGCCGGCGTGATCCCAGAGCAGCAGCTGTTCGGCGGCGGCGTCGTAGCGGCCGGAGTTCAGATCGGCCAGCAGGGTCGATGCGGCCAGACGGCCCGAGCCGAGATTGAAGCAAAAGTCCACCAGGGCATCGAACTGGCCCTGCGAAAGGGGCACGCGCACCAGCCGGCGCACGGCCTGCTCGGCTTCGCGGATGTCGGCTGCGAGCAGTTCGCCGGCCTGCTCTTCGGTAACGCCGTCGGGAAATGACTCCGGGGGAAGCAGCCGGTGGCCATAGCCGATCGTCGGCAGACCGTTGACGTCGAGGTAGACCTTGCGGCGAAAGCCCTCCGATTCCTTGAGCAGCGCCAGTCCTGCCGCGCTCAGCACCATCTCTGCATTGATTCCCATCTGGCCCGTCCTGATTGGTGATTTCGGACTTTACGTTAACGCTAGCAAGGATGGGGGAAATTATCGGCAATTTTCGGGAGCAATTTTCGGGCAAGGGCGTACCGGCGCCGTCGGCTGCTGCGCGAAGCCGGAGGGAAGCAATCTGTTAACTAATTAATTAACAAGACCTGCTTTAGATCGTTCGGGAAAACCCCGAGGATGCCTGGGCAGTCGCAATTTGGGTTTTCAAAATAATTTGTGGCCCAAAACGGGAAACTGCGCCCGGATTTGAGAGAAGAATAACTCTATTTTTATGAGTACTTTATGTTGTGATTGGCCGGAGCCATGATTTTTCAACAGAAAAAGAAGAGATTGATGTTGACAGAGAGGGCTTCAGGGGAGTGTCGAGTTGGTAAAATGTGCAAATGGTGATAACACGGAAATCACGCATGCTGAATTGGAAGAGTCCAGTGCCTGTTTATGTGCTGGCCGGAGCTTCGTCGGTTGCGCTCTCCGCGTTTCTCGCGCTGGCAGTGACGCGGACGGTGCATGCCGATGCGCCGCTGTTTGGCGCGGGCCCGGCTGCAGCCGCCTCCGTCATGCAGTCCGGGGCAGGCGCCATGGCGGGCACGCCGGCGGCGCAGAATGCGCCGGTTATGAAGGGGCTTGAGAAGAGGCACAGGCTTCACGGACTGGCCTCCTGGTACGGAGGGATTTTCAACGGACGCACGACCGCCAGCGGCGAGCCGTACGACATGTACGCCATGACGGCCTGTCATCCGACGCTGCCTTTCGGGTCGCTGGTGCGGGTAATCAACCGGCGGAATCACCGCTCGGTGGTGGTGCGGATTACCGATCGCGGCGACCTGGTGGACGAGGGACGGATCATCGATCTTTCCTACGGCGCGGCCGAGAAACT
Organism: Occallatibacter sp.; assembly: GCA_035294185.1. Lineage (GTDB taxonomy): Bacteria > Acidobacteriota > Terriglobia > Terriglobales > Acidobacteriaceae > Telmatobacter. Next base: position 2,903 of record DATGLJ010000203.1, read on the forward strand.
GGCCATGGTCGAGTCAGGGATTGCTCCGGTCGATCTGCAGGTGCTGTCGCTCGGCAAGGGCGGCAGGTGAAAACAAAGGGTTTTTCTTCATAGGGATAATGCATCCACGCTGTTTTGACAGAGCGTGGCGTTCGAGGCCGGTCCAGCGGGGATTCCCGGGAGCCGGCCCTTCTTGTCTCGGCGGTGGCCGGTCGATTGGCTCGGGCAATCCGGACCCTGTTCAGGGCGGGGTAGACGGCTGCACTGCCGTGACGGGGCTGGAGGCCGCACCGTTCCCGTTGCAAAAAAACCTCTTTTCCTGCCCCGATGCACAATCTTTCAACAATCCTTCAACAGGGCAAATGTAAACAGGTGTTAATCCTAGGTCCATTGGTAATGTTTCAGTCCGATTTTCAGTCCTTTTTTCGCCAGTCTTTCTCTCTTTCGCTCCTGGTCCGCCGCCCGTAATCTTGCCATTCATTGAAGCAATTCCATCGGCGCTTTTGCGGACCGCCCCACAAGCGTCAGGAGAGACAGCAGACGTAAGCCGGCCTGCTGAATTTCGCAGCCAGGATGCCGCCTTGGCCTGAGGCAGCCTGGTTCCGGAATCCGGGGAGAGCCGGTTCGCACCAGCCCGCCGGGCCACCGGGAAATGCCCATGATGAAGCGCTACCGCTCCCGGAGCGGTGCAGGAAATCCCTGTCCTTAGCCCGGGGCCTTGCAAAATCCGAACGAAGGAGCAGTCCGAGAAGTACTATGCGTCCAAAGAAGGTCATTCTCTGCGTTGACGATAACGAGCAGGATTTATCGGTGCTGAAATTTATGCTTTCCACCAACGGCTACCGTGTTTACGGAGCTTCGAGCGGCCAGGAGGCCCTCGGCATGTTCTCGGGCCTGCAGGCCGATCTGGTGCTGATCGATTTTGCCATGCCCCAGATGAACGGCAAGCAGCTGGCCGAGCAGCTCAAGCGCATGGCGCCGCATATTCCGATGATCCTGCTGGGCGATCCGCAGGCTATGGGCGCCGAGATCCACGTGGCCGACGCGATGCTGGCCAAGAAGAACTGTTCGCCGCAGGAGCTGCTTGAGCGGGTGAAGGTGATGAGCGCCCGCAAGCGCGGCCCGCGCAAGGGGGCTCACCGGCTGGCGCAGGTGCGGGAGCTGGCGCAGGCCTCATGAAGCAGCATCTGCCCGGCAGGGTTCGGTTTTAATCCGCCCTTGCCGCAGGCGGAACGTTCTGTCACGGTCTGGGTGGCGTTGGGACCCGGTCTCCAGCGGGTTTCTTCCGGACCGACAGCAGAGGCGCCGGCGCCCCAATGCCGGCGCCTCAATCGCCGAGCGGCAGTTTTTCTCCTCTCTCAGCGTCTGGCGGAATTGCGCCGTGGGCCGAATGCCTCCCGCAGGTTGCGCGTCTCTGTTTTTTCTTGACGGCCGTTGGCGCTCCCGTCATACTCCCATCGTTATTGCCCTGGCTCATATCTCCGGCTGCCAGTGAAAGCAGGCATATTTTTATGGATCTTGTTCTTTTGCGCCTCCTGTTTGCGGTGGTCCTCGCTGTGGTCTGCTATTTTCTCCGTCCCTTTGGAATCCATAGCGGCTGGATGGCCGCGGCGGTGGGCGCCGCGGGCGCCGGCGCGGTGATCGTCTTCGAGCTGCGCGTGCGGGCGCTTTCGCTGCGCCGTCTGATCGGCGCGGTGGCCGGCAGCGTACTGGGCATTTTCGGCGCCGCCCTTTTCTGCATGGTGCTGCGCGCCGCCCCGCTGGGCGCGGAGACCTCGGCGGTTTTGCAGATTTTTGTTCTTCTGCTGATGACCTACGTCGGGCTGCTGGTGGGGGCCAGCAAAGGCGACCTGCTGAACCCCGCGGCGCTGGGCACGCTGTTTGCCGCCGACCGGCCTGCCAGGCGCACGGCCAAGGTGCTCGATACCAGCGTCATCATCGACGGGCGCATCGCCGATATCGCCGAAGCCGGCTTTATCGATGGCATTCTCGTCGTGCCGGAGTTTGTGCTGAGAGAGCTGCAGGTGGTTGCCGATTCGACCGATGGGTCCAAGAGGCAAAGGGGCCGCCGCGGCCTGGACATGCTGCAGCGCATGCAATCCAACAGCGCGCTCCAGGTGCAGATCGTGCCCGACGATTTTCCTTCAATCCGCGAGGTCGATCTGAAGCTGCTCGAGCTGGCCAAGAAGTGGGAAGCCAAGGTCGTGACGAACGATTTCAATCTGAACAAGGTTGCCCACCTGCACCATGTCGAGGTGCTGAATATCAACGACCTGGCCAACGCGCTCAAGCCGGTGGTTCTGCCGGGCGAGAAGATGAGCGTGGTGATCCTGAAGGAAGGCAAGGAGTATAACCAGGGCGTGGGCTATCTGGACGACGGCACGATGGTGGTCGTAGACCACGCGCGCAAGATGATCGGCCGGCCGGTGGAGATCTCGGTGACCAGCGTGCTGCAGACGGCCAGCGGCAAGATGATCTTCGGCAAAATCGACGAGAACGGCCGCGCGAGCGCGTCCGCAGCCGCGGCAGAGCCGGCAGAGGTGCGCTGAACGGCTGCGTTCCGGTCGCAGGCGGGGAGCCCAGGCGGCCGAATCCAATTCATGGCGCCGGATCAACCGCCAAGCGGATCGCTCCCCGGTCTGCGGCCGCGCTGCCCGATTATCGGCCTGGGCTCAATACTTCGGCACCGAGGGATCCACCTCGTTGGACCATGCGGTGATGCCGCCGGCCAGGTTCCAGACCTTCGCGAAGCCGGACTGGGCGAGGAACTCCGCGGCGCGCTGGCTGCGGCCGCCGCTCTTGCAGTGGATCACGATCTCCTGCTCGTGATCGATCTCGCTCATCCGTTGCGGAATCTCATTGAGCGGAATGAGCCGGCCGCCGATGTTGGCTGTCTGGTGCTCCCACGGCTCGCGAACGTCGATCACTTCGATCCGGTCGCCGCGATCGAGCCGTTGTTTAAGCTCGGTCGGGGTCATCTGCGGAATTCCATTCTTCACTGCATTCTCCTTCAGGTTTGCGGGCGCAAGGCCGCAGAACTGCTCATAATCGATCAGTCTGGTAATAGTCGGATGGTCGCCGCAAACCGGGCACTCGGGGTTTCTGTCGAGCTTCAGTTCGCGGAAGCGCATGGCGAGCGCGTCGATCAGCAGCAGGCGACCGATCAGCGGCTCGCCTTTTCCAAGGATAAGCTTGACGGCTTCGGTGGCCTGGATCACGCCCACCAGCCCGGGCAGAATGCCCAGCACGCCGCCTTCGGCGCAACCGGGCACAGCGCCCGGCGGAGGCGGCTCGGGGTAGAGGCAGCGGTAGCACGGTCCCCGGCGCGCAGCGAAGACGCTGGCCTGGCCCTCGAAGCGGAAGATCGAGCCGTAGACATTCGGCTTGCCGGCGAGCACGCAGGCATCGTTGACGAGATAGCGCGTGGGGAAGTTGTCCGTGCCATCGGCGACGATGTCGTAGCCGGAGACGATCTCGAGCGCGTTGGCGCTGGTGAGCCGCGTCCGGTGGCGGATAATCTCCACCGAGGGATTGAGCGCAGAGAGCTTTTCGGCCGCCGAGTCGAGCTTGCTGCGGCCGATGTCGCGCGTCGAGTGGAGAATCTGGCGCTGCAGATTGCTGGCGTCGACGGCGTCGAAGTCGATCAGGCCGAGGACGCCCACGCCGGCCGCAGCGAGGTAAAAGGCCAGCGGCGAGCCAAGACCGCCGACGCCCACACAGAGCACGCGCGCCGCCTTCAGCCTGCGCTGCCCATCCATGCCGACTTCGGGCAGGATGAGATGGCGCGAGTAGCGGACGAGTTCGTCGCGCGCGAGTTCGGGCAGCCGGTCCGGCTCCTGGGCCTGGGTCATGGTTTTCGGTTCAGCGGCGAAGCCTGTGCTTACGGGCTTCAGTCTACCGGGGCCGGCGGCGCATTTTCCACCACGACCGTCTCCGGCTCGAAGCGTTTGTCCTCCTCGGTGGCTCCGGCGAGACGGAAGGAGCGCATCGCCGCGGCGCGGCCCTTGCGGACCTCGATAATCGCGTAGCTTGCTCCGATCCAGTGGGCTCCGGCCAGGTCCGCCGGCGACCATGCCGCCTCGCAATCGGGGTGCGAATGATAGAACCCGGCGATTTCCAGCCCCCGCCGGCGGGCGGCGACAGCGATGTCCAGCAGATCGCGCGGGCCGATCTGATAGCCGGCGCGCCGGGCCCGGTCTTCGGCGGCGTTTTCTGCCGCAATGGACGAGATGACCAGCCAGTCCGGTCCCTTGCGCAGGCCCAGCATCGCTCCGCAGCACTCGTCCGGGTAGGCGGCCTCGGCGTGCGCGCGCATGGCGGCGGCAACGGCATTCGGCAGTCGCAGCGCGGTCATCGTCTACCTGTTTCCACCTCCGATTGCGGCCTCCGGCGCCGATATGCGAGATTGAAAAGCGGCGGGTATTTTTCCATGGTCGCAGATGGATCTCTCCGCCCGGCATCGCCGACAGGAGCCTTCGCATGAAACGCAATTCGCGCCTTCCCGGTTTCGACCAGACGCTTGAGCTGCTGCGCAAGCGGGGATTCGAGGTCAAACAGCTTTCGCAGGGGCGCGTGCTGGTGTCCAAATACGGCTGCGGCGCCGAGCTTGTTCCGGGCAAGGATGCGCCCGTGGCTTTTGCCGTGCGTCCGGGCGCGCTTGTTCAGGGCGAGGTGGCGCGGCTGGTCGATTGCGGCTACCAGAAGTTTATAAAGAGTTCGAAATATGAGCTGCCGGCCACGGCCGCCTGGCTTGAGGCTATCCATACATTCGGCGAGGAACTGAAGCAGGCCGCCGGCGGCATCAGCCTCTACAACGAATCGCTGGGAACCACCAGCGACCGTTATCTTTACGATCGCGTAGCGGGCCGGGAAGCCGCACCGGCCGCAGTAGCCGTTCGCCCCTGGGAAGCAGCCGGCGGCCACTGACCCGGAAGTACGGCTGTTGCGCGGTTCCGCGCAACCTCGGCCGTAATAGCCGTCGATATCGCCTGGATATGCTCCCCCCTCCTGCAGAATCAGCGCTTTCCGGCCGATATGGAACGGTATCCAGAGTATGAGCCGCCCGGAGAAGCCAGAGCAGCGCGATTGGGGATGCGCGGCGGAGCCGCGTGCGTGACCAGGGGACTGCGCACCGCGGGCATATCCTCCCGGCGCGAGGAACGCCGATGCCGGCCGAGGCTGCGCTGCCGCGGCGTAGCCGAAGTCATTCTGCTGCGCCTGCATCGGAAGCTGCCCGGGATGCTGCTCGACCTGAGCGCCGGCGGCTGCTGCATTCAGACCGATGCGCCGATTCCTGCAATCGAGCTGCCTGCGGTCGAAGTGCAGCTTACGGTCAACGGCATCGCGCTGCGCGTGGCCGGGATCGTGCGCAACGTGAGCAAGGGCCGCTTCGCCAATATCGAATTTACAGGCGTAACGCCCCGCAAGGCCGGCCAGATCGTCGAGCTGATCAAGGACCTGATCGAGCGCCGGCAGGACGGCCGCGCCTGACCCGGGCGCGAACGCCGGTTTTTCCCGCGGTGAAGCCGCACGGGCTTCCTGCTTCGATCTGCGCCGCTTGCGGCCATGCTACCGCCGCGCCGCCCGCTCGCGCTGCAGCCGGCGGTAGAGTTCGCTCTTCGACAGGCCGCAGTCGCGGGCCACGCGCTTGAGCGCTTCCTTCTCGTCGATGCCGTCCTCCGACTGCATGCGCGCAAGCCGCCCGGCAAGCGTTTCGGCCGGCCGGCTCTGCTGCCCGGGGCCGCGCGGCGGCACCTCCACGACGAGCGTCATCTCGCCGCGCACCCGTTGGCGGCCGGCCAGCGCGCTGCGCACCTCGCCCACCATGCCTCGCAGGAACTCCTCATGGAGCTTGGTCAGCTCGCGCGCCAGCGCTATGCGCAGGCCGGGCCCGAAGACGGTTTCAAGGTCGGCAAGAGTTTCGAGAATGCGGTGCGGCGCTTCGTAAAAGACAAGCGTGCGCGCGGCCGCATTGCGGACGCAGCCGGGAGGGTCGCAAAGTTCCCGGGCCAGCGATTCCAGAAACGTACGCCGCGCCCCGGCTTTTTCGGGCAGAAATCCGAGGAAGCGAAAGTCGGCCGAGGGCAGCCCGGAAGCGGCGAGCGCGGCGAGCGCGGCATTGGCTCCGGGTATGGGAATCACCGCTATGCCGGCCGCGATTGCCGCCTGCACCAGCCAGCCGCCGGGGTCGCTTACGGCCGGCGTGCCGGCGTCGGAGACCAGCGCGATGCGTGCGCCCGAGCTTAACGCCGCGACCAGTTCGCGGGCGCGCGCGCGCTCGTTGTGCTCGTGGCAGCTTACCGTCGGGGTGGCGATCTGAAAATGGTTCAGCAGCTTCTGCGTCTGCCGCGTGTCTTCGCAGGCGATGCGGTCGACGCCGCGCAGCACCTCGAGCGCGCGCAGCGTAATATCGCCAAGATTGCCGATCGGGGTGGATACGACGTAGAGGCCGGGAGCGAGCGGAATCTTATCCGGGCATTCGTCGGTCATCGAAGAACTCAGTCTCCGCTTTCCCGGCGGTCGAGGCGGCGCTTTTCGGCCAGCAGCGCCATCGAACTCATCAGGTTCTGGACGCTGACGATGCCGACAACGCGGCCGCTGTCGGTGACCGGAATCAGCGCGAGGCCCTGGCCGGCGGTGAGCCTGCGGATGGTGGTGCCCAGCGTGTCCTCCGGCCGGGCAACCTGGAAGGCGCGCGACATCACCGACTGCACGTAGCCGTTGCCTTCGTGGCGCAGCGCGTCCACGATGCGCTGGCGCGAGACGATGCCCACAAGCTGCGGTCCGCGCACGACGGGGAACTCTTCCTGCAGCGAATGCACGCAGCGCGAGAGTGCGTCGGCGAGGGTGTCGGAGGGCGAGAGCGTGGCGAAGTCGGTCAGCATGATCTCGCGCATGCGCACGGTGTCGACGACCGACTGGAAGAGTACGCCCTGATCTTCGATCTGCGCGCCGATCATGATCAGAAACCCGGACAGAACAAGCCAGTAATTGTGCAGCAGCATGCCGCCCAGAAGGCCGGCGAGCGCGATGGCCTGGCCCAGACCGGCGGCGGCGCGGCCGGCCAGCGCAAATCCATGGATGCGCGCGAATTTGCTGCGCACCAGCCGTCCGCAGTCGAGCGGGTAGGCGGGAACGAAGTGCAGCAGTCCCAGGAAAACCTGCATCCAGACGGCGCTGCGCAGCAGGCGATCGGAGGAAAGCAGCGGAGCGGCGAGAAGATTCAGGCCGCTGGTGGCGCCGAGGATGGCGGCGG